>JAHJUC010000076.1 GCA_018829385.1 Alphaproteobacteria bacterium | reverse complement strand
TCCTGGAACAGCCGCGATGACATGCCGCCGCCGAGGATGTTGGCCAGCAGCTGCGAGCAGTAGAAATCGCGCACCTGGTAGGCGCGGCCCTCGAACCCGATCAGCACCTGCGCGTCCATCAGGTCGCGGCTTTCGCGGTAGTCGCCGCCGGTGTAGCTCGCCGTCGGAATGGTGCGCAGCAGCGTGCCGGTCGGCTTGATGCTCTGCCCGAAGCTGTCGTCGATCAGCTTGACGAAGGTCTCGTGATCGACCGCGCCCGCGGCCACCACGACGATGCGGTCGCCGGTGTAATGGCGCGCAAGATAGGCGCGGATCTGGTCGGAGGTGAACGCCTTGACCGTTTCCGGCGTGCCGAGGATCGGCCGCCCGATGGTCTGGTCGCGGAAGGCGGCTTCCGTGAACTTGTCGTAGACGACATCGTCCGGGGTGTCGTTGGCGGCGCCGATTTCCTGCAGGATGACGTGCTTTTCGCGGGTCAGCTCATCCTCGTCGAAAACGGAATTGGTCAGGATGTCATGCAGGATGTCGACCGCCAGCGCCACGTGGTCCTTGAGCACCCGGGCGTAATAGGAAGTGGTCTCCGTCGAGGTCGCGGCATTGACCTCGCCGCCGACATTCTCGATCTCCTCGGCGATCTGCCGCGCCGTGCGCCTGTGGGTTCCCTTAAACGCCATGTGCTCGAGCAGGTGCGCAATCCCGTGCTCCTGTGCGGTTTCGTCGCGGGAGCCGGACTTCACCCAGACGCCGAGAGCCACGCTCTCGAGATGGGGCATTGTCTCGGTAACAACCGTGACGCCGTTGCTCAGGCGTGTCGTCTTGACTTTCATACTGTCACTTTCCCCGGCTCATCGCGTGGCCCGTGTAAGCGACAGGATATGGCTTTCCACCTTGTCCTGGTCATTGGGCACTACGCTGAACCGTTCCTCCCGTTGCATCAGATCAGAGAGCCACGACGGGAGCGCGGGGTCAATACCACAGGCTTTTTTTACGGCATCCGGGAACTTCGCCGGATGCGCGGTTGCGAGCGTGATCATCGGCGCCGATGGCTTTTCCATCCGCGCCGCCACGCATACGCCGACGGCCGTGTGCGGATCGAGCACGTAGCCGGTTTCGGCCTGGACGTCGCGGATCATCGCCTTGACCTGGCGCTCGCTGGCCCGGCCGGCACGGAATTCCCTTCGGATGGCCTTGAGTGCGGGCTCGGCGATGTCGAAGGCGCCGGACTGCTTGAGCCCGGACATCGCCCGGCGCACGGCTTCGGGATCCCGGTCGTTGGCGTCAAACAGCAGCCGCTCGAAATTCGATGAAATCTGGATGTCCATCGACGGCGATGTCGTCGGGTTGACGCCCCGCATCTCGTAGCGGCCGGTGCGCATGGTCCGCGCCAGGATGTCGTTTTCATTGGTGGCGATCACCAGCCTGGCGATCGGCAACCCCATGCGCTTGGCTGAGTAGCCCGCGAAAATGTCCCCGAAATTGCCGGTCGGAACCGTAAACGAGACTTTCCGGTCCGGGCTCCCGAGCGAAACGGCGGCGGTGAAGTAATAGACGATCTGGGCCATGATCCGGGCCCAGTTGATCGAATTGACACCCGACAGGCGCACCTGTTCGCGGAACGGGACATGATTGAACATGGCTTTGACCATGTCCTGGCAATCGTCGAAATTGCCCTTGAGCGCTAAGGCATGCACGTTGGCGGCCTTTGATGTCGTCATCTGCCGCTGCTGCACCGGCGACACCCGGCCTTCGGGAAACAGGATGAAGATGTCGGTCCGGTCGCGCCCGGCGAAGGCCTCGATCGCGGCCCCTCCGGTGTCGCCGGACGTGGCGCCGACGATCGTCGCCCGCTCGCCGCGCTTGGCCAGCACGTGGTCCATCAGCCGCGCGATCAGCTGCATCGCCACGTCCTTGAAGGCGAGCGTCGGCCCGTGAAACAGTTCCAGCACGAAGGCGTTCGGGCCGCTCTGCACCAGGGGTGCTACCGCCGGATGGCGGAAGCTCGCATAGGCCTCATCGATCATCGAACGAAGGTCGTCCGGCTCGATTTCGCCGGCGGTGAACGGCTCGATCACGCGGAAGGCGATTTCCTGGTAGCTCTGTCCGCGCATCGCCCGGATGTCCTTGCGCGAAAAGCTGGGCCACTCGCGCGGCACATACAGGCCGCCGTCGCGGGCCAGTCCCGCCAGAAGCGCATCGCTGAACTTGAGTGCGGGCGCTTCGCCCCGTGTCGAAATATAGTCCACAGACATGTTCTCCGGTGGTGGACGCGGATCGCGCAAGATGAGATAACGCCGGTCGATTTTACGCCGCGCGGCTGATATAGACCATGGGCGGTCGTCATGCAAAGGCCACACACTTGTTTGACAGCTGGTCTTTCGCACTGGGTGTATGAAGGTAGGTTTATCGTGTCACAAAGTTTGTTGCGTTTCGCCCCGGTCCTGATCAGCGCTGCGCTGATTGCCGGCTGCACCTCCGCCGATCCCCGTTCGGTGCTCAGTCCAAACCGTTCCGACCAGCCGGCGGCGGTCGATGCGACCCTGGATGCAACCGTGGTTCAGGGCGCGTGCCCGGCGGTGTTGCTGCGCGAAGGCACCGCTTACTACACCACCTACGCCAAGGGCGGTGACGGTGATCCGGCCAAGGTGATCCACCAGGCGTCGATCTCCGACAGGACACGGCAATGCCGGGTCAGCGGCGACCAGATGATTGTCACGGTCGTTGTGACCGGGCGCGTCGTCGGCGGTCCGCAGGCCAAGAGCGGCGAGGTCGGTCTGCCGCTTCGCGTGGTTGCGCTCGATGGCGAGACGGTTCTCTATTCCGAATTGCAGAAACATCCGGTGATGATCACCGAGGGCGGCCCGGCCGAGCAGTTCATCTACACCAATGCCGCCGTGACCTTCCCGGTCAGCGCCTCGCGCTCGGTCAAGCTCTATGCCGGCTTTGATCCCGGACCGTACAACACGCCCTGATCGCTCTTGACCGGATCCGGCGAGTTCGGTTTCGCCAGGCTGTTCAGAGCAGTTCGGACCACCCCGCCAGCGCCTCGATCGTGGCGGGAAGATCGGCCATCCGGCTGACCACGGTTTCCGCGCCCGCTTCGGTCAGCTTGTCGGCATGGCCCGGATAGCTGTGCGATCCGCCGGTAAACCCGACGACCCGCATGCCGGCGGCGGTTGCCGCATGGATGCCGTGCACCGAATCCTCGATCACCAGCACATTGGCGGGCTTTGCATCAAACTGCTTGGCCGCGTGAAGAAACACGTCGGGCGCCGGCTTGGTGCGGCCTTCGCCCACGTCCTTGGCCGAAAAGACATGCGCGCCGAACAGCCGGTCAAGCCCGGTGTGCGCCAGCATCGCCTTCAGCCGGTGCGAGGACGAGTTCGAGCAGATGCAGCGCGGGCCGGGGATGCGGGCAATCGCCTGCGCCGCTCCGTCGATGGCCAGCACTTCCTGGCCCAGCTTCTTGTCGAGCAGCGCCTCGGAAGCGTCGAGCAGCGTGGCCGAAAACGGAATGCTGGCTTCCCGCTCGACCTCGAACAGGATGTCTTTCCAGGTCAGTCCGGCGAAGCGCTCGGCCAGTTCCTCGGCGCTGATCGGGTACCCGGCATCGGTCAGAAGTCTGGATTCCACCTGCGCCGCGATGATTTCGCTGTCGACCAGCACGCCGTCGCAATCGAAGATGATGAGGTCGAAACCGGCCATGGAAGTGTTCCTGTCCTTGGGAAACGCGGGGAGGGTGGGAAAGCGCCACCGCACCTACAGCATGCCAGGATGACAGGCAAGTAAAGGATGCCCGTGCGCGAAACGGAGC
>JAHJUC010000556.1 GCA_018829385.1 Alphaproteobacteria bacterium | reverse complement strand
CTTCTCTCTTGCAGTTTCGGGACCAGATGGCGCCCGACTATCCATGAATCAGCGTCCGGCGATAGTGCGAAAAGCATCAGCCGACAATTTCGGCGACATCATGCACCGGCGAGGGGCGCGTCCCAGGCCTCGCCGACATGCAGCGGCCGGAACCGGTCCCTGGAAACGCCCTTTTCGGCGAGTCTCGCCTGCAGCACCTCGGCGGGCGCGTCGCGGCCCTCGTCTGTGAGCTGGAACGTGCCCCAGTGATGGCCGAGCGCATAGTCGGCGCCCGACATCAGGAAGCCGTCGATCGCCTCGTCCGGATTCTGGTGCTGGTCCTTCATGAACCAGCGCGGCTCGTAGGCGCCGACCGGCAGGATCGCGGCGCGGAAGCTGCCATGGCGCTCGCGGGCGTTGGTGTAGGGGCGGCCCCTGTCGAAGCCGGTGTCGCCGATGTGCAGGATCTTGCCACCGGGGGTCTCGAGCACGAATGCCGCCCAGAGCGCCATCGAACGGTCGTTCATGCCGCGCGCCGACCAGTGGTGGCAGGGCTCGAAATGCACGGTCGCCGGGCCGGATGTGATGGCGTCGCCCCAGTCGCCGGTCATCACCCGCATGGTGGGAACATGCGCCTTGATGATCGCGTCGTTGCCAAGCGGCGTGATGACCAGCGGATCGTGCGCCAGCCGCAGCCTTGCAAGCGTGACCAGGTCGAGATGGTCGTAGTGGTTGTGGCTGAGCAGCACCAGGTCGATGTCGGGCAGATCCTCGAAGGCGATGCCGGGCGCGGTGACGCGCTTGGGTCCGGCAAAGGAGAGCGGGCTGGCGCGGTCCGACCACACCGGGTCGGTGAGGATGTTGAGCCCGGCGGTCTGGATCAGCATGGTGGCGTGGCCGACCATGGTGATGCGCAGGCGGTCGCCCTCGACGCGCGGTTCCGGACGGGCCGGCGCGAACGGGCTCTTGACCAACCGGGGCCAGGCTGCCTGCTTGCCGCCGAATTTCCATCTGAGCAGGTCGGAAAACCCCTTTGGCTCCGCGCCGTCGGGATTGAAGAACCGCACCCCGTCGAAATGATCGCTGGGCGGACCGGAATGATACGGATTGGAATTGCGTGCGACGGCCATGGCGGTCCCCGATGCGCCGAGGCCGAACAGGGCGGCGAGCGCTGAAAACTTGAGAAAGGAGCGGCGTTTCATGGGGGGAGATATGGGGCCAGGACAGGGGCGATCAAGAGTGGGTCAAGGCAAAGTCCGGGGAATGCCGGCGCACGGTCACCGGCGTATGGATGAAGCCAGTTGCGGCCATTGCTTCAGGAATGCCTTCTTGTTCCTGATTCCGGCGGAGCCTTTCTCGCGCTTTTCATCCTGGTTGAGCCGCGCGAACACCACGGTCCGGTTGCCCTTGTTTGCCCAGCCGGCAAACCAGCCCCAGCCGCGCGCCCGGTCGAATGACCCGTCTGCCATCCGCGGATAGGCAGCGCCGGTCTTGCCGGCAACCACCCATCCATCGCCAACCGCAGCCGTTTCAACGACAGCCATGGTCCTGTCGATGGCGTCAGGCGCCACAGGCAGGCTGCGATTGACGAGATTTCGCAGGAACGCGACCTGCTCGGACGGCGCGATCTTCAGCGAGGAACTGATCCAGGCGCGTTCGAGCCCGTTGTTGCGGCCCGGATCACCGGCAAAATCGGCATTGCCATAGCCAAAGGCCGCCAGATAACGCTCGATCCTGTCGGCGCCGAGCGCTGCGGTGATCTGCTGCGAGTACCAGACGACCGAATGTTTCATCCAGCGTGCGGGATCGGTCGGTTGTGTCCAGTTCCTTCCGCCCCAATCCGGATACCCCTGTCTGTAGGGCAGCACCGGTGTGGTGATCCCGGTGAGAAAACCGGCGTCAAATCCGATCAGGCTCAGCGCGATCTTGAAGGTCGACGCCGGGGTGACCCGGGAGCGGCAGTCGCCTTTTTCGAGCAGCACCTCGCCGCTGGCCGCATCGGCGATGATGGTGCAGATGGTCCGGGCGCTGGCGGGTGCGACGCTCAGCATGAAAACAATGATCAGGGTCGGGACAAGGTGTTTCATGGGGTCCGTCATACACCAGAAACCGGGATCTGCGGGACTGGATGCCGCCCTGGGTCGCGGGCCGGCCCATTGCTCCTTGCAGTTTCAAGGCGGCTGAAAATCCATCCGGAGGGAATAATGCATGTGCATTTGCATGCAAAGCCGGTCGCAGGCGCCGCCGCCACAGGGCATCATGTGGTGCCCAGATCGACGCTTTCGCACGGTTTCCCGGGCCGAACCCGGTGGCCGGCAAGATATTGCGGCGCATGGCAAAGCTTCATTAGGAAAACATCCGTTATGCTGCATCCAGATTGCCCGGACCGCGCGCAGTAAGCCCGCTCCGCCGTATTGTTTGAAGGACTGACAATGAGCTTTTCGACCCCGATCCTGCTTGTGATCGCGATGCTCGCGATTCTCGTGGTCGGACGAATCATCACGTCGCCGGAAGCGCCGGGGCGTATAGCCTTCGGGTTGGCAGCGGTGGCGTCGATCTGGTGGATCGCCATGGTCGTGCTTCGCCTCAACAGCGTCGAGCTGTCGGACAAGATCCTGTTCAGCCGGCTCGCCTGGTTCGGTATCATTGCCACGCCGCTGTTCTGGTCGGCAGGCTTTCTCGACCATGCGGGCTTCAGCCAGGTCACCAGACGCCTGCCGATCACCATCATTCTCTCGATCAGTGCGCTCGCGGGCCTTGCCGCGCTGACGGATGGCTATCATCACTGGATCTATACCGGCGTCATCAACGAGACGCGGCCGACCTTCTCCCACGGATGGCTGTTTTACGTCTTGTTGGGGGGCATGTATCTTTGCATGCTGCTTGCCTGCCTGATGTCGATTTCCCAATTGAAGCGTGCCTCCCGTCTGCACAGGCGTCAGATGATTGCGCTGCTGGTCGCAACATGCGTGCCCTGGGCGTGCAACGCGGCTTTCAACCTGTTCGGGTTCCGGCTCTTTGACGATGACCCGACGCCCTTCGCCTTCAGTGCGACCGTGCTCGCGGTTCTTTTCGCGCAGCATCGCGGAAAGCTGTTCATCGCACCGCCGATCGCCCGGGACATCATCTTCTCGATCCTGCCGGACCCGATCGTGGTGCTCGAGCCGAGCGGCCTGGTGCTCGAGACCAATCCCGCGGCAGAGAAGCTGACAGGATTCAGCCGCGAAACCGTCGGCACCAAGCTCCCGCCTTCCCACCCGCTGATGGATTTCGTCGCAAGGGATACAACGAGCGAGACCGGAAAGCCGACCGTTCGCTTCGACGCCATGCAGAAGATCTTCGAGGTGTCCGTCCAGCCACTCGAGCACTGGGGCCGGCGGGGCAACGTGATGATCGTGCTGCGCGACGTCACCGCCCGGGAAGCCGCGCAGAAAAGCCTCTCGGATGCCGGGCAGGCGCTGAAACTGCGGCTCGAGGAAAACCTGCGCCTGCAGGAACAGCTGGAACAGCAGGCCTTTCACGATCACCTGACAGGCCTCTTCAACCGCCGCCACGCCAGCACCGTCATCCCGCCGGTGATTTCGGGCGCGAGCGAAGACGCGCCGGTCTCGCTGATCGTCGTCGATCTCGATTACTTCAAGCAGGTCAACGACCGCTACGGCCACGATGTCGGGGACAAGGTGCTGTCGACTTTCGCAAGGATTCTCAGTGACAGTCTGCAGGGCGGAGAGATGGCGTTCCGCTATGGCGGCGAGGAATTCCTCGTCGTGCTGCCGGCGACGAACCGTGCTTCCGCGCTCGAACGATGTGCCCGCTGGCGGCACGACCTTGCCACCCACCGGTTTGTCGAGCTGAAGGACGTCGCCTTGTCCTTCTCCGCTGGCATCGCGCTTGCGCCTGAGGCCGGAACGTCGCTTACCGAGTGCACGAAGGCGGCGGACGTTGCGCTTTACCGGGCCAAGATTTCCGGGCGCAACACGGATATCGTCTGGGGCGAGCATCTCGACGGCATGGTCGGGGACGGGCCGGCCGAAAACGGCAAGGCAGGCGACCGCCGCGCAAACAGGGGCCGGGCCGGGCTGTAAGGCGGGTCGCTGCGACGCAGGTCCACTGCCTGATGCCGACAGAAAGCGGGTCCTGTCGTTTCGAAGTCTTCCGGAAAACCACGCGAAGAGAAAAGAAGACACTTGCATTTGCATGCAAAGCCTGTTGAATAGTCCTCACCACAGGGGTGCCGCGTAGAGCCGCGGCTGAGATGCGGGCGCAAGCCCACGGACCCTCGAAGCTGATCTGGATAATGCCAGCGTAGCAAGGAGGAACCACGATGTTCGCAGGCGCGCAAGTTTCCCTTTATCCCATGACCGACGGGTTCGTGGACGTGATCCTGTCGTCGCTCTCGGCGCTCGATCCGTACCGCGAGCGGCTGAGGATCGAGACCGACGACATCTCGACATTGATCGTCGGGCCGCCGGAAGTGCTGTTCCCGGCGCTGCGTGATCTCTACGTGGCGGCCGCCGCTTCAAGACATCACGTCGTGCTCCGGGCGACGCTGTCGCGCGGCTGTCCGGGCGAACCCGACGATCCGATCTGCCAGACCAATGCGCTGGCCAATCCGGCCGAGCCGCTCGGTTCGCGGCAGGCGGCAGCATTTGCCGCGCTTGGCGAGGCGCCCCGGACCGGCGAGACCGCCCGGGCGCAGTTCTCGCTCTACGTGATGGGCGCCGGCGACCACATGGCCGAAATCATGGGCTGCATCGATTTTCTGAAATCGAGCGGCACCTTCGACCGGTCGAAGAATTTCTGTACCCGGCTCATCGGCGATTCGGGGCCGGTGTTTGCCACCCTGCAGGAAGCCTTCTGCCGCTTCGGCCCGCCCGCCGGTCACGTCACCATCGATCTGACGGTTTCAGCCAACAGCCCGTCGATCGGCTGATACCATGACAGGTTCATCGTCCGGCGCGCCGGCGGCGCGGCCTCGCGGCCGAATGCCGGCCCTGCTTCGCACCTTTCTGACCAGCATCCGCCGCAGCCTCCCAGCCATCCTCAGCGTGGCAGTGGCGCTGGCGGCTTGGGAGATCTATGTGCTTGTGTCCGGCATTTCGGCGCTGGTGCTGCCGGCGCCGTCGCGGGTGATCGGGCAGATCGCCGCCAATCGCGCGCTGTTGTGGGCCAACACGCTGCCCACGCTGCAGGCGACACTCACCGGTTTTGCCTTCTCGCTGAGCCTCGCCTTCACGCTCTCGGTGCTGATCGATTTCGTCCCACGGCTCAGGCGGGCGCTGTTTCCGGTGTTCGTGATCAGCCAGACCCTGCCGCTGGTGGCTATCGCGCCGCTGGTGGTGCTGTGGTTCGGCTTCGGGCTGACGCCGAAGATCCTGCTGGTGGCGCTGGTCACCTTCTTTCCGATGCTGATTGCGCTGGTCGACGGCTACGAGTCCACCGAACCCGAGATCGAGGCGCTGCTGGCGTCGATGGGCGCGTCGCGGGCCGGCATCTTCCGCCGCGCCCGGTTTCCCTCGGCGATGCCCTATTTCTTTGGCGGCTTACGAATATCCATCACCTATGCAGTGGTGGCGGCGATCTTCGCCGAATATGTCGGCGCCCGCTCAGGCCTCGGCATCGTCATCCTCAACGCCAAGAACAGCTTTCGGCCGGACCTGATGCTTGCCGCGGTGGTGATCAGCTCGGCCCTGACGCTGGCCCTGTTCGGGGCAACCGCGCTGCTGCAATGGTTGGTGCTCGGCTGGCGGCAGGCGGGGGCGGTGCGATGAGCGCGCTCGAACTGAGCCATATCGGGCTGTCGCTCGGCGGCACGCCGGTGCTCGACGATGTGTCGATGCATGTCGCCAGCGGCGAATTCGTCTCGATTCTCGGGCCTTCCGGCTGCGGCAAGTCGAGCCTGTTGCGGCTCCTGATCCGGGCGCTGCAGCCCGATCGCGGCGAGATCCTGGTTGGCGGGGCGCTGCTTGAGGAAAGCCCGCCGGCCTTTGCCTTCATGCCGCAGCGCGATGCGCTGATGCCCTGGCGGCGGATCATCGACAACGTGATTCTCGGGCTCGAGGTGCAGGGCGTGCGACCGGCAGCGGCTCGCGCCAGGGTGCGGCCGCTGTTTGCCACCTTCGGGCTGGATGGCTTCGAGCAGCATTACCCGGCGCAATTGTCGGGCGGCATGCGCCAGCGCGCGGCGCTGATGCGCACCATCGTACAGGACCGGCCGGTGCAGCTGCTCGACGAGCCTTTCGGGGCGCTCGATGCTTTGACCCGCACGGAGATGCAGCGCTGGCTCGAGCGTCGCTGGCAGCATGCGCGATGGACCACGGTTCTGGTCACCCATGATGTGCGCGAGGCGGTGGCGCTGTCGGACCGGATCTACGTGCTGTCGCCCCGGCCGGCCCGGATCATCGCCGAATTCGCGGTGCCGGACCGGCGTCCGCGCCTTGGCCGCACGCTCTCGCCCGAGGCTGTCCGTCTCGAGGCCGCGCTTCTCGACACCCTTCTCACCCCAACCGGAGACCGATCATGAAACATCTTCTCACAGCCCTGGCGCTGCTCGTTGCCGTTCCCGCGCAAGCAGCCGAAAAGCTCACCGTGGCGCTCGACTGGACGCCCAACACCAACCATGTCGGGCTCTACGTGGCCCAGGCCAAGGGCTGGTTCACCGACGCCGGGCTCGACGTCGAGATCCTGCCCTATACCGACACCTCGTCGGGCACGCTGGTGTCGACCGGCGTGGCCCAGTTCGGAATCTTGAGCGCGGTCGGCTTTCACAGCCAGCGCGCGATGGGCGCCGACATGACGGCGGTGATGGCGGTGGTGCAGCACGAGACCGGGCGGCTGGTGTTCAACGGCAATCGCGACGACATAAAGCGTCCCGCCGATCTCGATGGCCTGACCTATGCCGGCTTCGGCAGCGCCTGGGAAAATGCGCTGATCTCGTCGATCATCCGCCATGACGGCGGCGAGGGCACATTCGACACGGTGACGCTCGGCACCTCGGCCTACGAGGCGCTGGCCAACGGATCGGTCGATTTCACCCTGGAAGTCAGTACCTGGGAGGGCGTCAATTCGGAGCTGCTCGGGCGGCCGCAGCGCTGGTTTTCCTACGCCGACTACGGCGTTCCGGACCAGCACACGACCTTTCTCGGCGGCAATGCCAGCTGGCTCGCGGACAACGCCGATGTCGCTGGCGCCTTCGTCCAGGCGGCGCAGCGCGGTTATGCCTTCG
>JAHJUC010000555.1 GCA_018829385.1 Alphaproteobacteria bacterium | reverse complement strand
TGCACAGGACGTCAAACTGGCTCATTCCGTATCCTCGTTGCCGACTGCGATCGTGCTGCGCAGCCGCTCCTCTCTTATCGTTTTTTGGGCGGGATGGAACCCCGCCAAAGGTGTGTGTCGTGTCGAGGCTCAGCTTTTGAGCGGCTCCGACAACCGCCGCTTGAGTTCGTACAGCGCCTCGAGCGCCTCCCGCGGGCTCATGTCGTCCGGGTTCAGTTCTCCCAGGTAAGCATCGGACGGGGATGGCCCCGCGGCCGGCCTCGCCGGTTCCCGGTGCACCGGCACGGCAAACAGCGGCAGGTCGTCGACCAGCCGGGCCGCGGGATTTTCCCGCTCGCTGGTCTCAAGCAGCCGCAGCACCTCCTTGGCGCGCGCCACCACAGCGTCGGGCAGGCCCGCCAGTCGCGCCACCTGGATGCCGTAGGAACGGTCGGCGGCGCCCGCGCCGACCTCGTGCAGGAACACCACGTCGCCCTGCCATTCCTTCACCTTCATGGTGGCGTTCGACAGCCGCGGCAGTTTCTCCGACAGCGCGGTGAGTTCATGGAAATGGGTGGCGAACAGGCCGCGGCAGCGGTTTTCGGCATGCAGGTGCTCGACCGCCGCCCAGGCGATCGACAGCCCGTCGAAGGTGGCGGTGCCGCGTCCGATCTCGTCGAGGATGACCAGCGAATGCGGACCCGCCTGGTTGAGGATCGCCGCCGTCTCCACCATCTCGACCATGAAGGTCGAGCGCCCGCGCGCGAGATCGTCGGATGCGCCGACGCGCGAGAACAGCCGGTCGACCACGCCGATATGGGCCGATCCTGCCGGCACGAAGGAGCCCATCTGCGCCAGGATCGCGATCAGCGCATTCTGCCTCAGGAAGGTCGACTTGCCGCCCATGTTGGGGCCGGTGAGCAGCCAGATCGCGCCGCCTTCGCTCTTCTCCTCGGGCGGCGACAGGTTGCAGTCATTGGCCACGAACGGCTGCGCCGCCTGTTTCCGCAGCGCCTGTTCGACCACCGGATGCCGCCCGGCGACAATCTCGAAGGCCAGGCTGTCATCGACCCGCGGCCGGGAGTAGCCCTGTTCCTGGGCGAGTTCCGCCAGCGCCGCCGTCACGTCGATCACCGACAGTGCATCCGCCGCTGCCTTGATCGCATCGGCATGGGCGACCGCCATCAGCACCAGATCGTCGAAGGCCGCAAGTTCGATGGTCAGCGCCTCGCCGGCCGCGTTGGCGATCCGGGTCTCGAGATCGGAGAGTTCCGTGGTGGTGAACCGCATGGCGTTTGCCATCGACTGCCGGTGGATGAACCGGCTTTTGGCCGCGTCGCCTTCGGTCAGCGGCCCGGCATTCTGCGCCGTTACCTCGATGAAATAGCCGAGCACATTGTTGTGCTTGATTTTCAGCGATCGCACGCCGGTTTCCTCGGCATAGGAAAGCTGCAGCCCGGCAATCACCCGGCGCGACTGGTCCCGGAGCGCCCGGAGGTCATCGAGCTCGGCCGAGAATCCGGCGCGGACGAACCCGCCGTCGCGCTTCATCAGCGGCAACTCGTCGTCAAGCGTTGCCGCCAGCCGTGCGACAATCTCGCCCGGAACCGCCCTGAGCGCGGTGACGGCCTTGTCCAGATGCTGCGGCGTCTCTCCGGCGCCGAACAGCGCGGCAATATCCGTGGCAGCCTTCAGCCCGGCAAGGATGGCGCCGAGATCGCGCGGGCCACCGCGGTTGAGCGCCAGCCGCGACAGCGCGCGCGGCATGTCGGAGACACCCTTGAGCGCGCGGCGCAGCCGGTCGCTCAGCGTCGAATTGCCGATCAGGTGCGCCACACCGTCAAGCCGCGCATTGATCGCCTCCGGGTCGGTCAACGGCGCCATCAGCCACTCGGCGAGCTTGCGCCCGCCGCCGCCGGTCACCGTGCGGTCGACCGCCTTGATCAGGCTGCCCTGCCGCTCGCCCGACAGCGTCCGCACCAGCTCGAGGCTCGCCCGCGTCGCCGGATCGATGAACATCCGCGCCCCGTCGCTTTCCCGTTCCGGCCGTCCCAGCGGCGGCCGCTCGGAAATCTGGGTCTTCTCGACATAGGCGATCACCGCCGCCGCCGCCGCCAGTTCCGCGCGGGAGAAGCTGCCGAACCCGTCGAGCGATCCGACCTCGAAGAACCGGGCGATCCGGCCTTCGGCGGACGCGCTGTCAAACAGTACCGAGGGCTGGGGCGCGGCGACGCGGCCGATCTGGTCGATCAGCGACCGGATTTCAGGATCGTGAAACACGCTGTCGGCGAGGATCAGCTCTCGTGGCTCGACCCGGGCGATGTCGGCCATCAGCCGCGCCAGCCGGCTTTCGGCCACATGGAAGGCGCCTGTGGAAATGTCGATCCAGGCCAGCCCGAACTGGGATTCACCCGCGCCCTTGACCCGGGCCAGCGCCATCAGGAAGTTCGATTGCGACGGATCGAGCAGCTTTTCCTCGGTCAGCGTCCCGGGTGTCACCAGACGGGTCACGTCGCGCCGCACCACGGATTTCGAACCGCGTTTCTTGGCCTCCGCCGGATCCTCGGTCTGCTCGCAGACGGCGACCCGGAACCCGAGCGAGATGAGCTTCTGCAGATAATCGTCGGCTGCATGCACCGGCACGCCGCACATCGGGATGTCCTGGCCCAGATGCTGGCCGCGCTTGGTCAGCGTGATGCCGAGCGCCCGCGATGCGTCGACCGCATCCTCGAAGAAAAGCTCGTAGAAATCCCCCAT
>JAHJUC010000554.1 GCA_018829385.1 Alphaproteobacteria bacterium | reverse complement strand
TGGCCTTTGACGGCAAGCCGACCGAAATGACCGAGGATGTGCTGACCAACATCTATGGCGAAGAAGACTGGCAAGCCACCATCCGTGAAGTTGATGACGAGGACACCGATGTCGAGGAATCGGTTGCATGACCGCCGTCACCCTTGAGAGCAGGCTTGGCACCGCCTGGAAGAAACCGCCGCTGATTTCCAATCCGGCGCTGCGCTGGGGCCTGTTCATCGGCGCCGCGGTCTATCTGGTGCTCGCTGTTTCCTCGATCGACGTCAATTGGGCCCGCGTCGCAGAAGGCCTTAGCCGCGGCTGGGCCTTCATCACCTCGTTCTTCAATCCCGATTTCGTCTCGCGCGGTACCGATATCCGCGACGGCATTCTCGAAAGCGTGATCATCACGGTCGCCTCCACCGTGGTCGGCATCCTGATATCGATTCCGATCGGACTGGGGGCTGCGCGCAACATCGCTCCCTTGCCGGTCTACCTGGTCTGCCGCGCCATCGTTGCGCTGTCGCGGGCACTCAACGAGATCATCGTCGCCATCCTGCTGGTGGCGATCTTCGGCTTCGGACCCCTGGCGGGCTTTCTCACCCTGTCGTTCGCCACTATCGGCTTCCTCGCGAAGCTGCTGGCCGAGGACATCGAGGAAATGGACAAGGTGCAGGCGGAAGCCATCCGTGCCACCGGCTCGACCTGGCTGCAATGGATCAATTACGGCGTTCAGCCGCAGGTGATGCCGCGGCTGATTGGCCTGTCGATGTACCGCCTCGACATCAATTTTCGCGAATCCGCGGTTCTTGGGCTGGTTGGCGCCGGCGGCATCGGCGCGACGCTGAACACCGCCTTTGACCGTTACGAATTCGACACCGCGGCGGCAATCCTGCTGATCATCATCGTCACCGTCATGGCGCTCGAATATCTTTCCGGCGTCATCCGGGCAAAGGTGCAATAATGCCGGTCTCAACCAACGCAAACGGCGCGAAGATCTGGCAGTTGCGCAACCGCAACCAGACGCTTGCGCGCTGGGCCGCCTACCTGGCCGGCGTCGCCGTCTTCATGTGGTGCTGGCAGCGCATATCTGACGCTACCACCTGGTTCTTCGTCTGGGATGCGCCGCGGATTGCCGCCGACATCGGCGGCCGAGCCTGGCCGCCGCGCTGGTCCTACATGGACAAGCTCTGGGGGCCGCTGTGGGACACGCTCAACATGGCGACGCTGGGCACCCTGCTCGCTTTGGTGATGGCGGTTCCGGTGGCCTTTCTGGCAGCGCGCAACACCACGCCGAGCGCCGTGTTCATCCGGCCGATCGCCCTGTTCATCATCGTCGCCACCCGCTCGATCAACTCGCTGATCTGGGCGCTGTTGCTGGTCGCCGTCATTGGCCCCGGCGTGTTTGCCGGGCTTCTCGCCATCGCCTTCCGCTCGATCGGCTTCTGCGCCAAGCTGCTCTACGAGGCGATCGAGGAGATCGACCACACCCAGGTCGAGGCGATCACCGCAACCGGCGCCAGCCGCTGGCAGGTGATGGCCTATGGCATCGTGCCGCAGATCATGCCCGCCTTCGCCGGCATCAGCGTCTTCCGCTGGGACATCAACATCCGTGAATCCACGGTTCTGGGCCTCGTCGGTGCCGGCGGCATCGGCCTGCAGCTGCAGTCCTCGCTCAACACGCTGGCCTGGCCGCAGGTGACGCTGATCCTGATTGTCATCCTGGCGGCCGTCGTGATAGGCGAATGGGTCTCGGCCAAGGTGCGTGGAGCCATCATTTGAGTACAGGATCAGAGGTCATCCGGGACCAGGGCGCCGAGTGGGCCTTCCGGGAATATGAATCCGTGCGCCATCGCCTGCCGGCGCTGCGCCGTCAGGCCGAGTTCGTCCGGGCCGAGCACCTCGATGCGATTGCCGACCGGTTCGACGTGTTCCTGCTTGATGCCTTCGGCGTGCTCAACATCGGCGAAACCGCGATCCCCGGCGTGGTCGACCGCGTCAATGGACTGCGCGCGCGCGGCAAGCAGGTGATGGTGGTTACCAATGCCGCCGGCTACCCCTCCTCCGTGCTTCATGCCCGCTACGAGCGCCTGGGCTACAGCTTCGGCACGGATGACGTGGTTTCGAGCCGCATGGCCCTTCTCCGGGGGCTTGAAACCCATCCAGAGCTGAAATGGGGCATGGCGGCGCAGCCGAAATTCGGCCGCGAGGAACTGCCCGACGGCGCTCATTTTCTCGAGGATGACGCGTCCGCCTATGCCGAGGCCGAAGGGGTGCTGATGTTCGGCGCATCGGCCTGGAGCGAGCCGCGGCAGGCGCTGCTGGAACAAGCAATGAAGGATAACCCGCGCCAGGTGCTGGTCGGCAATCCCGATCTGGTCGCGCCGGTCGAGAACGGACTGTCGCGGGAACCGGGCCATTATGCCCACCGCCTCGCCAACGCCACCGGTATCGAGCCGGTGTTCTTCGGCAAGCCTTTCCCGGCCATCTTCGACATGGCCCGCGAGCGCATCCGCCCCGGCGTTCCCGACGAGCGGGTGCTGATGGTCGGCGACACGCTGCACACCGACATTCTCGGCGGCAACGCCGCGGGCTTCCGCACCGCCCTGATCAGCGGCTACGGCTTCTTCGACGGCGAGGATCCCGCAGGCGCCATCGCCGAATCCGGCATAATTCCCGACTTTATTCTCGACCGGCCATAACCAGGCGTCAGACAACGAAGCGTCTTGCAGACGGCATCCTCCGCCGTCGGCAAGGTTTTATTTCTGCACGGAACCGTACATAGGTTAACTTCAGTGCTGCAAGATATTGAGGCGACTTTTCACCCTCTCTTAAGCATATTTTCACACACTAGAGAGGCGCAGCGGCAAGTCCGTCGCAGGAAATGCGGCACGCATGATGCGTGGCCTCGAGACACTCCATGTCCCCAATTTTCAGAATTGCAGCAGATTATTGAAGAACGGCGCTTGCGTTCCTTCGAAACGCTCAGCCCTGAAAGACCTCCTCCTGATCGGACCGGACCATGAAAAAGAACATCACCATTCGCATCAAGCTCATTGCAATAGGAGCTGCCGCAGCAATCGGTTTCGGCAGCCTGGTTGCAATCGGCTGGGTCGCCGGGTCTCGAACCCAGCAATCCGTGTTGATCGCCGATACCATGAACCAGGAAATCGCCACGGTGAATGCCATGCGATTGGCCAATATCGAGATGACCCTGGCGGCGATGGATTCCATCATCGACCGCGACGAGGGCGTCGTGCTCCCCGAGCGCGTCGAGACCATTGCCAATTCGCTCGCCGTCATTCGACAGGGCGCCGAGGCCGCCACCAGGGTGGCCCGGCAGGTCGGCAAGCCCGAATTGATGGAGACCTTTTCCGCCGACCTGACCGAGGTTGCGGACGCCATCCAGGTCCAGCTGCCGAAGCTGATCGAAAGCAATGCCTCGCAGGAGGAGTTTGCGGCTCTCGATGACGCCATCGACGGTGGCGGGGAACGGCTGAACGTCAATCTGAGCACGCTGGCCGAGATCGGCAACGAGCATGTCCGTTCGCAGCTTGCTGCGGTCGGTGCCGCAGCCCAGCAGACGAAAACCGTCCAGTCCATGTCGGCCTTGCTGTTCCTGCTCTTGGTGGTCGGAATGTCGGCTTGGATAGGCCGCGGCATCATCCGGTCCCTCGCAGGGCTTCGCGACGACATGCAGCGCGTCGCTGCCGGCGATCTGGACCGCGACATCCAGGGTGCGGACCGGACCGATGAAATCGGCCTGATGGCCCAGACCCTGCTGGCCTTCCGCGAAGCCGCACTCGATAAGCTTCGCGTCGACAGCGAGGCCGCTCAGGCGCGCAGCGACAAGGAGCAGCTTGATGCATCGACAGCCGCCGGCCGGGCCCGCGACGAGGCCGAGCGCAGCCGCGTCATTGAAGCCCTGACCGAAGGGCTGGAGCGGCTGTCGTCGGGAGACCTCGGCTATCGCATCAACGAAGCCTTCGCACCCGAATACGAAAAGCTGCGCTCGGAGTTCAATTCGTCGATCGGCGCCTTGAGCGCCACCATGGAAGAGATCTCGGCGGGCACGAAATCCGTGCATCTGTCCGCCACCGAGATCGGTTCGGCCTCCGACGACCTGTCCCGCCGCACCGAACAGCAGGCGGCCTCGCTCGAAGAAACCGCAGCCGCGCTCGATGAAATAACCTCGACGGTGAAGAACTCGTCGCAACGCGCCGACGAGGCCAGCGTCATGGCGTCCAATGCCAAGAAGGGCGCCGAGAAATCCGGAACCGTGGTGCGCAATGCCATCAGCGCCATGGAGAAGATCGAGGAATCCTCGCACAAGATCAGCCAGATCATCTCGGTGATCGACGACATCGCCTTCCAGACCAACCTGCTGGCGCTCAATGCCGGTGTGGAGGCCGCTCGCGCCGGCGAGGCCGGACGGGGATTTGCCGTCGTTGCACAGGAAGTGCGCGAACTGGCCGGGCGCTCGGCCAACGCCGCCAAGGAGATCAAGAAGCTGATCGAGACCTCGTCCAGCCAGGTCGGCAACGGCGTGGCGCTTGTCAACGAGACCGGCACGTCGCTGGGCGAGATCGAGGTCGAGATCACCAGGATCAACGACCACATCCAGTCCATCGTCACCGCCTCGACCGAGCAGTCCAATGCGCTCGCCGAGATCAACTCGGCGGTCAACCAGATGGATCAGATGACCCAGCAGAACGCGGCGATGGTGGAACAGACCAATGCCGCGACCCAGGGCCTGTCCGGCGAAGCGGTCAAGCTCGAGGGCCTGGTCAGTCGCTTCAAGCTCTCGGGCGGTGGTTCCGTCGCTGCGGCAAGACCCGCACCGGCGCCGGCAAACAAGGCTTCGCCTCCCGCCCCCTCGCCCGCCCGGGCGCTGGGCCGGAAGATCGCCAATGCCTTCGGAGCGGGTCAGGCAGCCGCGGTCAAAGAGGAAGCCTGGGACGAATTCTGATCCCGCGCCGAAAACCACGGCTTGACACTCAAGGGCCGCCGGACCGGATCCGGCGGCCCTTGCCGCTTTCCGGACCTGCCGATGGACGGTTGCCACCCGTCTCGATCCGATTTCAATCGTTTTGCATCCGGCCTTGACGCACATCAAGGCAGCCCGGATTCCCGCTTCTATAGTTGCCTCTCGTTCTGACTGTTTCAATCAGCCTCCGGGAGAGCCGCATGTCCGCAGCCAACAAGAATGTCATCTGGTTTGAAGATCTGTCGCGCGGCGACGTCGGCCTGGTGGGCGGCAAGAATTCGTCACTGGGCGAAATGGTGCAGCAGCTGGGAAAGAAGGGCATCGACGTGCCGCCCGGCTTCGCCACCACGTCTGACGCCTTCCGCGCCTTCATCAAGGCCAACAATCTCAACCAGGTGATTGCCGACGCGATGGACATGCTCGAGAGCGGCAAGCGCACGCTGGCCGAAACCGGCAAGGCGGTCCGCGCCGCAATCGTGGCGGGCGACTGGCCCGACGATATCCGCGAGGCGATCCTGTCGGCCTACCGCGAACTGTCCGAACGCACCGGCAACAAGGAACTCTCCGTCGCCGTCCGCTCCTCCGCCACCGCCGAAGACCTGCCCGACGCCAGCTTCGCCGGCCAGCAGGAAACCTATCTCAATGTCCGTGGCGAAGCGGCGCTGCTGTCGACCTGCCGGCGCTGCTACGCCTCGTTGTTCACCGACCGGGCGATCACCTACCGCAAGATCCAGGGCTTCGATCACAACCAGGTCGCCCTGTCGATCGGCGTGCAGCTGATGGTCCGCTCCGACATCGGCGGCTCCGGCGTGATGTTCTCGATCGACACCGAATCCGGTTTTGACAAGGTTGTGCTGATCAACGCCGCCTGGGGCCTGGGCGAGAACGTCGTCCAGGGCGCCGTCACCCCCGACGAATACGAAGTCTTCAAGCCGCTGCTCGACACTCCCGGCCTGAAGCCGATTGTCGAAAAGACCTGCGGCGCCAAGGAGATCAAGATGATCTACGCGGGTGCCGCGGGCGGCGAGACCAAGAACGTGCCGACCTCGAAGGCCGAGCGTCAGGCCTATGTGCTCTCCGACGAGGAAATCCTCAACCTCGCCCGCCAGGCGGCGACCATCGAGAAGCATTACGGGCAACCCATGGACATGGAATGGGCCAAGGACGGCGAGACCGGCAAGCTCTACATCGTCCAGGCCCGGCCCGAGACGGTGCAGTCGCGCATCGATGTGACAGCGCTCAAATCCTACACCATCAAGAAGACCGGCAAGACCCTGCTCACCGGCCTTTCCGTCGGCGCCGCCGTCCGCGCCGGGCGCGTCTGCCTGATCGAGAGCGTCAAGGACATCGACAAGTTTGTCGACGGCTCGATCCTGGTGACGTCGACCACCGACCCCGACTGGGTGCCGATCATGAAGCGCGCCACCGCGATCGTCACCGATCACGGCGGCCGCACCTCGCACGCCGCCATCGTCAGCCGCGAGCTGGGACTCCCGGCGATCGTCGGCACCGGCAACGCCACCCACATCCTGCATGACCAGCAGGAAGTCACCATTTCCTGCGCCGGCGGCGAGGAAGGCTATGTCTACGAGGGCATCGCCGAATACGACGTCACCGACGTACGTCTCGACC
The DNA here is from genome assembly GCA_018829385.1 of Alphaproteobacteria bacterium. GTDB lineage: Bacteria > Pseudomonadota > Alphaproteobacteria > Rhizobiales > Rhizobiaceae > Hoeflea. The sequence continues at coordinate 1,537 of JAHJUC010000554.1, read as the reverse complement.
ACGTGCCGCAGACCAAGACGCGCATCATGCTCAACCTCGCCGATCCGTCGGCCGCCTTCCGCTGGTGGCGCCTGCCCGCCGACGGCGTCGGTCTTGCGCGCATGGAATTCGTGGTCAATTCCGCCGTCAAGGTGCACCCGATGGCGCTGGTCAATTTCGATACGCTGAAGGACGAATCCGCCAAGGCCGAGATCGCCGAGCTGACCCGCCGTTACGAGAACAAGGGCGACTATTTCGTCGAGACGCTCGCCCGCGGCCTCTCCCGCATCGCCGCCGTCGCCTATCCGAAACCGGTGATCGTGCGGATGAGCGATTTCAAGACCAACGAATATGCCGAGCTGCTCGGCGGCCGCGCCTTCGAGCCGAAGGAAGAAAACCCGATGATCGGCTTCCGCGGCGCCTCGCGCTATTATTCCGACGCCTACCGCGACGGCTTCGCGCTCGAATGCAGGGCGATCAAGATGCTGCGCGAGGAGATGGGCTTTGACAATGTCGTGGTCATGATCCCGTTCTGCCGCTCGCCCGAGGAGGCCGACAAGGTGCTCGCCGTAATGGCCGACAACGGCCTCAAGCGCGGCGAAAACGGCATGCAGGTCTATGTCATGGGCGAGATCCCGTCGAACGTCATCCGCGCCAGCGAATTCGCCACCCGCTTCGACGGCTTCTCGATCGGCTCGAACGACCTGACCCAGCTGACGCTGGGCGTCGACCGGGATTCGGGCGAACTGGCCAACCTCTTCAGCGAGGCCGATCCGGCAGTGATCTGGATGATCGAGACGCTTGTCGCCCGCGCCCACGAGGCGGGCGCCAAGGTCGGTCTGTGCGGCCAGGCACCGTCCAACAACCCGGCCTTTGCCAAGCTCCTGGTCAAGGCCGGCATCGACACCATCTCGGTGACGCCCGACAGTTTCGTGGCGGTCAAGACCAACGTCGCGGAGGCGGAAAAAGCCGGGTAATAATCCGGCCATTCCGCCCCGCCATGGATTGAAAACCCCTGCCCGCCTGTGTGATGGTCCGCCCCATGTCCGACATCCTGACCATCACGCTCAATCCTGCCCTTGACGTGGCGACGTCCGTCGATGCGGTCGTCCCCGGCCCGAAACTGCGCTGCGCCGAACCGCGCTACGACCCGGGCGGCGGCGGCGTCAATGTCTCCCGGGCGCTGCTGCGGCTTGAGGGAAGTTCGCAGGCCTTTGCCGCCTTCGGCGGCGAAACCGGCAGCATGGCGCTGTCGATGCTCAAGGCGGAAGGCATCGACGTCGCCCACTTCCCCACCGCCGGCAACACGCGGCAGTCCTTCGCCATCCTCGATGAGGACACCGGCAAGCAGTTCCGGTTTCAACTGCCGGGTCCGGTCTGGCAGCCCGACCAGACGGACCGGATGCTGGTCGAGCTTGAACCGCATTTCACAAAAGGCCGCATTGTCGTGATGTCGGGCAGCCTGCCCCCGGGCGTGCCGGCCGGCATCGCCTCGACCATCAACAGAATGGCGATCGACAAGGGTGCGCAACTGTTCCTCGACACGTCCGGCGAAGCG
>JAHJUC010000553.1 GCA_018829385.1 Alphaproteobacteria bacterium | reverse complement strand
TCCGCATGCACCGAGGACGGGTTTCCGGGCAGCTCCATCGCGTCACACATCGCCGCCTTCGCCGCCGCAAGCAGCGGCGCGGTCGCGTTGTGATCGAAGTAGAGACGCCCCTTGGCCATCATCTTCCTTGCCTGCGGACAACGCCCGCCACCATGGCAGGCGCATTTTCCTTGAAATTTCCGTGCCCGATGCCGTAAGACACACACACTTTCAGCGACACCGCTGCAGTTTCGAACGATTCTAAACTAGGTTCTAGGGAGCCGCCCCGCCCCCGTCAAGGGCACGGAAGCGATATCCACCCGCCCGCCGGCATCCGCAAATCCGGACGGCAGGCCGCGCGAACCTGAGCCATGCATGGAGTATCAATGCCTGAAGTCATTTTCAACGGACCCGCCGGTCGTCTCGAAGGCCGCTACCAGCCGGGCAAGGAAAAGAACGCGCCGATCGCCATCGTGCTGCACCCGCACCCGCAGTTCGGCGGCACCATGAACAACCAGATCGTCTACCAGCTGTTCTACATGTTCCAGCAGCGCGGCTTCACCACGCTGCGCTTCAACTTCCGCTCGATCGGCCGCAGCCAGGGCGATTTCGATCACGGCGCCGGCGAACTCTCCGATGCCGCCGCAGCACTCGACTGGGTGCAGGGCCTGCATCCCGATTCCAAGAGCTGCTGGGTTGCCGGCTATTCCTTCGGCGCCTGGATCGGCATGCAGCTTCTGATGCGGCGGCCCGAGATCGAGGGCTTCTTCTCGATCGCGCCGCAGCCCAACACCTATGATTTCTCCTTCCTCGCCCCCTGCCCGTCCTCGGGCCTGATCATCCACGGCGACGCCGACAAGGTGGCGCCCGAAAAGGACGTCAACGGCCTGGTCGAGAAGCTCAAGCTGCAGAAGGGCATCCTCATCACCCAGAAGACCATGCAAGGCGCCAACCACTTCTTCACCGGCAAGGTCGACGAGTTGATGGAAGAATGCGAGGACTACCTGGATCGCCGCCTGGCCGGCGAACTGGTCCCGGAGACGGCGGCCAAGCGGCTGCGCTGAGGGTATCAACAAGGTTGAATGCGAGGGCACGGCGGGGAAACCCGCCGTGCTTCGAAATACCCTAGCCCTACTTATCCGATTTATGGGCGGAGATCCGTGGCTTAAAGGTTGGATAGAGAGTATTAAGCTCATCGAGTATTCGATTTGTGATACTACAGCAATCCTTGATTACCGACGGCATAGGCTGAACCGCATAGGGTATTCTATGCAATCGATGCAGTGGATTGACACAAGTAGTAAATACCGTATCTCTAATTGCGCCCCAATGGCCGTGAACAAAGCCTGACGTCCAATCGTAGTAGCGATCATAAACATCCTTAACGTTGGCCTCTTCCGCCATTTTTCGCAAATTCTTGCCGGACCAAGCACCAAGAGGAATATCACGACACTCCATCCAAACATCCTCGTTCGCCAGCATTTCAAGTTTGTCCATATCGACGTAATCTGGCACCTCTGTGAGATCGGATGTCTTTAGGAAAGCCAATGCTGTTTGGCCCGAACCGTAGACCCGGAACTGAGACCAAACTGTCAGATCATCTTTCATTCGTAAATAAGCCAAAGTTATAAAAAGCTCCACTTGAGTTCGAAGCAACAATCGACCGGAAGCAAGTATTTGAGTAGGTAAATTAGCTAATTCATAGGTAAGACTCAAACTATACAAAGCCAAGCCAAAGGCACCATCACATCGGGCATCAACATGGGTATTGGATATTTGCGAGAAAAAATGCTCCGAGATGTCATCAAATAAGTTGCTCAACTCTAAATTCAGCTCATCACGAATGTCATGAGCTTGCGATTCACGTGGCAAAGGAACACAGCGCGTCTTCCTGAAGAGTTCCTTCCATAACTCTTCTGTGACAGGCTGGGGAACCGATTCAGGTTTCTCTACGCCAGATTCCATCATACGAATACTCATTTCGGCTGCTCGTATTTTTGGTCGAACACTCCGCATATCTCCATGGTTGGGGTATAGACGTAACTCTTCGACAAAATCTGGCGGCAACATCATTCTGCCAATGATCGCCAAAAAAATAAGTTTCAACCACCGCACATCGGTCGCTTGCTGTGACTGATGATCGGTTGCGAGAAAAACCCCTTTAGCCAGGGCGCTCCATGCTTGCTGCTCGTCCTCGACCTCCGGGAGAAAAGCAACCCACAAGGCGTGATCAGGCAAGCTTTCAATTAAACGCAAAACTGATAGGGCAGAGCGCGCTTTCTCATCCTCAATCACAGGCTGGAATATATCAACGAATACTTCGACACCCAAAGTCGAAAGAAAATTGTGGCCGAGGCTGGCATCCTTATTTTCGTTGAGATGCACCCTTGCGCGCCCTGCAACCTCTCTGAACAATTCCAAATATCGTTCCCGATCGAGATTGCCGGACAGGACACAAGCCCAAATCATGTTGGGTAAATATTCATCTTTCCAAGAGGACCAAGAAACCTTGTCTCCTAAAACGTTAAACGGAGACTGAATGTTACGCCCCGTTCGCTTACGCTTTGAGAGTGTGACCTGCTCCCCATGGAGTCCGCGTCTATAAGTTAGCCCTGTTCAGGTTTTGGTCTTCCTTTGACCGGTTAGCATATTCGCGTGGCGTCAGACCAGCGAGGCTTGAATGGGGGCGGTAGTGGTTGAAGTCGGTGCGCCATGCGGACACCAAATTGCGTGCATGGCGCAAGCTGTCGAATAGGTGCTCGTTCAAGAGCTCGTCGCGCATCCGGCCATTGAAGGATTCAACGAACCCGTTCTGCATTGGCTTTCCCGGCGCGATGTAGTGCCACTCGACTTTGCGATCCTCCTGCCATTTCAGGATCGCGTTCGACGTCAGCTCGGTGCCGTTATCGCTGACCACCATACAGGGATAGCCACGCATCTCGGCAATTTGGTCCAGTTCGCGTGCAACCCGGATGCCCGAAAGCGATGTGTCGACAACCGATGCCAAGCATTCCCGACTGAAGTCATCAATCACGTTCAGGATGCGGAACCGACGGCCGCAGGTCAGGCTGTCAGATACGAAGTCTAGGCTCCACCGCTGATTTGGCCCCTGCGGGATTGCCATCGGTGATCTGGTGCCCAAGGCACGCTTCCTGCCACCACGTTTGCGCACGGTCAAACCCTCCTCCTTGTAGAGGCGATACAGCTTCTTCCAGTTCACTTGCCAGCCCTCGCGCCGCAGCAGGACATGTAGACGCCGATAGCCAAACCGGCGCCGCTCTGATGAGAGGTCCTTCAGTCGCGCCCGCAGCTCAGCATCTTCCGATCGCGTTGACGACCGCCGATAAACGCGCGGGTCAATCCCAGCCAAAGCGCAGGCCCGCCGCTGTCGATATCCCCTCTGTGTCATGGCCCAGTCCACGGCGCGTCGCCGTGCCCCAGGCCTCAGAAGTTTTTTCCCAGCATTTCCTTGAGCGTGGACACGTCCATCATCTGCTCGGCCAGCAGCTTTTTGAGTTTGGTGTTCTCAGCCTCCAGCGCCTTCAGCTTCTTGGCATCCGACACTTCCATGCCGCCAAACTTCGCGCGCCACTTATAGAAGGTCGCGTCGCTGACGCCGTATTTTCGGCATAGCTCCTTCGCACCCAGCCCTGCCTGGTGCTCCTTCAGAATGCCAATAATCTGTTCCTCAGTAAACCTTGATCGTTTCATCGTCTGTCTCCTTCAGTAGGAACAGACTAACCTCAATTCGAGGACGTTTCAGGGGAGCAGGTCAAGTGGAGTATTTGCTGTGCGCCGCTTTTTCGCCATATCCAAGCAATGCACGGTTGAAGCAAATCTGTCTACCTGTGATATCAGTTGTGACGCGCAGGATCAGAAATACTCAAGAGCATCAACTATAAGCCAATGCATAGGAGCCGGTTCCAGATCTAAGGGACACCCCCCTAAACCTCCACCACCTTGCCCTCATGCAGCGTCACCCGGCGGTTCATCAGGCTGGCGAGGTCGTGGTTGTGGGTGGCGATGACGGCTGAGAGGCCGGACTGGCGCACAAGCGCATCGAGCGCCTCGAACACGTAGCCGGCGGTTTCGGGGTCGAGGTTGCCGGTGGGTTCGTCGGCCAGGAGCACCAGCGGCGCGTTGGCGACCGCGCGGGCAATTGCCACGCGCTGCTGTTCGCCGCCCGACAACTCCGCCGGCCGGTGTTCGGCGCGGTGGCCGATGCGCATGTAGTCGAGCAATTGCTCGGCCCGTTCCCTGGCGTCGGCCTTGGGCAGGCCGGAGATCAGCTGCGGCATCATGATGTTTTCGAGCGCCGTGAATTCCGGCAGCAGGTGATGGAACTGGTAGACGAAGCCGATTTCCGAGCGGCGGATCGCGGTGCGGCGGTCGTCCGACAGCCCGCCGCAGGGCACGCCATTGACCAGCACGTCGCCCTCGTCGGGATGCTCGAGCAGGCCCGCCAGATGCAGCAGCGTCGATTTGCCGGTGCCCGAAGGCGCCACGAGTGCCACCGTTTCCCCTGGTTCCAGGATGAAGTTCGCCTGGTCGAGGATCGAGATCTGGTTGTCGCCCTGGACGAAGTGACGGCTGACGTCGACCATCTGCAGGACGGGGTGTCTGGCCTTGCCCATGCGGTCACTCATAACGCAGCGCCTGAACCGGATCGAGCCTGGACGCCCGCCAGGACGGGATCAGGGTCGCGATGAAGGACAGCACCAGCGCCACCACCAGCACGACGATGGTTTCGCCCGAATCCATGTCGGCGGGCAACTGGCTCAAGAAATAGAGTTCCGGGTTGAACAGCGTGGTTCCCGACAGCCATGAGAAGAACTGCCTTATGCTTTCGACGTTGAGACACACCACCACCCCGAGCAGGAACCCGGCGATGGTGCCGGTCACGCCGATCGCCGCCCCCGTCATGAAGAAGATCCGCATCACCGATCCCGACGTCGCCCCCATGGTCCTCAGGATCGCGATGTCGCGGCCCTTGTCCTTGACCAGCATGATCAGCCCGGAAATGATGTTGAGCGCCGCCACCAGGATGATCAGCGTCAGGATCATGAACATCACGTTGCGCTCGACCTGCAGCGCCGAGAAGAAGGTCTGGTTGCGCTGCCGCCAGTCGGTGATGAACACCTGCCGCTCGGCCGCCGCCTCGACCAGCGGCCGTACCGCGTCGATGTCGTCGGGCCTTGCGACGAACAGCTCGATCGACTGCACCAGGCCCTCGGAATTGAAGTAGAGCTGCGCCTCCTCGAGCGGCATGTAGATGATCGAGGCATCGTATTCCGACATGCCGACCTCGAAGATGCCGGAGATCGGGTAGGCCTTGACCCGCGGATTGACGCCAAACGGCGTCACGTCGCCCTCCGGCGCCACCAGCGTGATCAGGTCGCCGGCGCCAAGCCCGAGCGACTGAGCCATGCGCGAGCCGACCAGAACGCCCTCGCCCGCCGTGAAGCCGACAAGGTCGCCCGAGCGGACATTGTCGGACACGATCTTCATCGACTGCAGATCCTCGACCCGGATGCCGCGAACCAGCGCGCCGGTCCCGGCCCCGCCGACGCCCGAGGCGAGCGTCTGGCCTTCCACCATCGGAATCGCGTTTAGCACCCCGTCGACCGCCTTGAAACGGGTGGCCAGCGCCGCGTAGTCGTCAAGCGGCCGGTCGATCGGCTGCACCACCATGTGGCCGTTGATGCCCAGAATCCGGGTGATCAGCTCGCCGCGAAACCCGTTCATCACCGCCATGACGATGATCAGCGTGGCAACGCCGAGCATGATGCCGACAAAGGAGAACCCGGCGATCACCGAAATGAATGCTTCCTTGCGCCTTGAGCGCAGGTAGCGCCACGCCACCATCCGCTCGAAGGCCGAGAACGGCTTGGCCGCGGAGGGTGAAGCGATGGCGTCGGTGTCCGGATCGGTCATAGGCGTGTCCTTTGGCCCATCCTTGCCCTAGCGGGCTTGCGCGAGGCGGTTGATGGCGGCGTCGATCGACAGGGTTTCCCGTTCGCCGGTCGCCCGCACCTTGATTTCGACATTGCCGTCGGCGACGGCGCGCGGCCCGGCGATCACCTGGATCGGCAGGCCGATCAGGTCGGCGGTGGCGAACTTGGCGCCGGCCCGCTCGTCGGTGTCGTCGTAGAGCACCTCGAGCCCGGCGTTCTCCAGCGCGGTCTCGAGCTTCTCGCAGGCCGCGTCGCAGGCAGCATCCCCGGGCTTCATGTTGATCAGCCCGATGTCGAACGGCGCCACGCCCCTGGGCCAGATGATGCCGTTCTCGTCATGCGAGGCCTCGATGATGGCGCCGAGCAGCCGCGACGGGCCGATGCCGTAGGAGCCCATGGACACGAAATGCTGCTTGCCGTCCGCCCCCTGAACGAAGGCATTCATCGGCTCGGAATACTTGGTGCCGAAATGGAAGATATGGCCGACCTCGATGCCGCGGGCGGAAACGCGAGAATCCTCGCCGAGCCCGTCCCAGGCCTCGCGCGCCCACTCTTCCTTCTCCATGATTTCGTCGGTAGCGGCAAACGGCGTCGTCCACTTCTCGACGATCGCCGCGACGGCGGCGTCATCGTCATAGTTCATGTCCGCGCCGGGCACGGCAAACGCCTCGAAATCGCGGTGGCAGAACACCTGGCTTTCGCCGGTCTCCGCCAGGACGATGAATTCATGGCTCAGGCTGCCGCCGATCGGGCCGGTGTCAGCGCGCATCGGAATCGATTTCAGCCCGCAGCGCTCGAAGGTGCGCAGGTAGGAGACGAACATCCTGTTGTAGGCGGCCTTCGACGCCTCGTAGTCGAGATCGAAGGAATAGGCGTCCTTCATCAGGAATTCGCGCCCGCGCATCACGCCGAAGCGGGGCCGGCGCTCGTCGCGGAACTTCCACTGGATATGGTAGAGGTTGAGCGGCAGGTCCTTGTAGGACTTGACGTAGGAACGGAAGATGTCGGTGACCATCTCCTCGTTGGTCGGCCCGTAAAGCATCTCGCGGTCGTTGCGGTCGTTGATGCGCAGCATTTCCTGGCCGTAGTCATCGTAGCGCCCGCTCTCCTTCCAGAGGTCGGCAGCCTGGATCGTCGGCATCAGGATCTCGATGGCGCCGGCCCGGTTCTGCTCCTCGCGAACGATATTGCACACCTTGTCGAGCACCCGTTTGCCCAGCGGCAGCCAGGAATAGATCCCGGCCGACTGCTGCTTGATCATGCCGGCACGCGCCATCAGGCGGTGGGAGACGATTTCCGCATCCTTGGGGTTTTCCTTGAGGATGGGCAGAAAATATTTGGACAGACGCATGGGATGATCCGGTTTGGCTCCAAGCCTTGATGGCTGA
>JAHJUC010000552.1 GCA_018829385.1 Alphaproteobacteria bacterium | reverse complement strand
TACAACCATTTTCCGACCAAGCAGGATCTGCTCAACGAGCTGCTGCAGGTTCACATGGAAACGCTGCTCAATGCCTGGTCCGAGGCCGAAGAGCCCGGCCTGGCGCCGCCGCAGGCGCTCGAGCATTTCGTCCGGTTTCACATCCGCTACCATCTTGACCGGTCGCGTGAGGTGTTCATCTCCTACATGGAGCTGCGCAATCTCGAAGCCGAGAACTTCAGCGCCATCGAGGCGCTGAGGCGCAAATACGAAAGCGTGCCGCGCGCCATTCTCGATCGGGGGGCCGCGGATGGATCATTCGACATCATGGATCCGCAGGTCAGCACGATGGCGATCATCGCCATGCTCAATGGCATGACCACCTGGTACCGCGAGAACGGCCGGCTGTCGCTCGACGAGATCGAAGCGCTGTATGTCCGTCTGGTGGCGCGCCTGGTGGGGCAAAAGAAGGAAGACTGAAGTGTTCACAGCAAGCATGAATTTCGGGCTGGGCGACGATATCGATGCGCTCAGGGACATGGTTTCCCGCTTTGCCGCCGATCGCATTGCCCCGGTTGCCGAACAGACCGACCGCAACAACCAGTTTCCGATGCATCTGTGGCAGGAAATGGGGGCGCTCGGCCTGCTCGGCATGACGGCCGATCCCGATTATGGCGGCACCGGCATGACCTATCTCGCCCATGTGGTGGCGATGGAGGAGATCAGCCGGGCATCGGCCTCGATCGGCCTGTCCTACGGCGCCCATTCCAATCTCTGCGTCAACCAGATCAACCGCTGGGGCACGACAGCGCAGAAGCAGAAATACCTGCCGAAACTCTGCTCGGGCGAGAATGTCGGCGCGCTGGCGATGAGCGAGCCGGGCTCCGGCTCGGATGTGGTGTCGATGAAGTTGCGCGCCGAGAAGCGCAACGACCGCTACGTGCTCAACGGCAACAAGATGTGGATCACCAACGGACCGGACGCCAACACGCTGGTGGTCTATGCCAAGACCGATCCGGAGGCGAAATCTCGCGGCATCACCGCCTTCCTGATCGAGAAGGGCATGGCCGGTTTCTCGACGGCGCAGAAGCTCGACAAGCTCGGCATGCGTGGCTCCAACACCTGCGAGCTGGTGTTCGAGAACTGCGAAGTGCCGTTCGACAACGTGCTTGGCGAGGAAGGCCAGGGCGTCAAGATCCTGATGTCCGGGCTCGACTACGAACGGCTGGTGCTGGCCGGCGGGCCGCTCGGCATCATGGCGGCGGCGATGGACGTGGTGGTGCCCTATTGCCACGAGCGCAAGCAGTTCGGCGAGCCGATCGGCAATTTCCAGCTGATGCAGGGCAAGCTTGCCGACATGTACACGACGATGAATGCCTGCCGGGCCTATGTCTACGCCGTGGCGCAGGCCGCCGACCGCGGCGAGACCACCCGCAAGGACGCGGCAGGCTGCATTCTCTATGCGGCCGAGAAGGCGACGCAGGTGGCGCTGGAAGCGATCCAGGCGCTGGGCGGCAACGGCTACATCAACGATTATCCGACCGGCCGCCTGCTGCGCGACGCCAAGCTCTACGAGATCGGCGCGGGAACGTCCGAGGTGCGCCGCATGCTGATCGGGCGCGAGATGATGGCGGAGACGGCGTGAGCGTCCTTCAGTCAAAGATCTCTACCGGCTCGCAGGCCTTCAAGGACAACGCGGCGCGGATGGCCGCGCAGATCGCCGAGACGGCGGCGGTGGCTGCGTTGCACGGGCAGGGCGGGCCGGAGGCCGCGCGCGAGCGCCATGTCGGGCGCGGCAAGCTGTTGCCGCGCGACCGGGTGGCGACGCTGCTTGACGCGGACTCGCCTTTTCTCGAGATCGGGCGGTTTGCAGCGCATGATCTCTACGGCGGCGACATCGCCAGCGCAGGTGTGATCGCGGGCATTGGCCGGGTCAAGGGCCGCGACGTGATGGTGGTGTGCAACGACGCGACGGTGAAGGGCGGCACCTATTACCCGCTGACGGTGAAGAAGCATCTCCGGGCCCAGGAGATCGCGCTCGAGAACCATCTGCCCTGCGTCTACCTGGTCGATTCGGGCGGCGCCAACCTGCCCAACCAGGACGAGGTGTTTCCGGACCGCGACCATTTCGGCCGGATCTTCTTCAACCAGGCCAACATGAGTGCCAAGGGGATTTCGCAGATCGCCGTGGTGATGGGGTCGTGCACGGCGGGCGGCGCCTATGTGCCGGCGATGAGCGACGAGACCATCATCGTGCGCGACCAGGGCACGATCTTCCTGGCCGGCCCGCCGCTGGTCAAGGCTGCCACCGGCGAGGTGGTCAGCGCCGAGGACCTCGGCGGCGGCGACGTGCACACGCGGCTGTCGGGCGTGGCCGATCACCTGGCCGACAATGACGCGCATGCGCTGGAACTGGCGCGGCAGGCGGTGGCCAATCTCAACGGCAGGGGCAGGGCGGGGCTTTGCCAGATGGATTGTTTGCCGCCCGAGGATCCGCTCTACGATCCGGCCGAGATCGCCGGCATCATACCCGCCGACACGCGCCAGCCCTACGACATCCGCGAGGTGATCGCCCGGATCGTCGATGGCTCGCGCTTCGACGAATTCAAGGCGCGCTACGGCACAACCATCGTCTGCGGCTTTGCCCATGTGATGGGGATGCCGGTCGGCATCGTCGCCAACAATGGCGTGCTGTTTTCTGAAAGTGCGGTGAAGGCGGCGCATTTCGTCGAGCTCTGCTCGCAGCGCAAGGTGCCCCTCGTCTTCCTGCAGAACATCACCGGCTTCATGGTCGGGCAGAAATACGAGGCCGGCGGCATCGCCAAGGACGGCGCCAAGATGGTCACGGCGGTCGCCACGACGCAGGTGCCGAAGATCACCATGATCGTCGGCGGCTCGTTCGGCGCGGGCAATTACGGCATGTGTGGCCGGGCCTACAGCCCTCGCTTCCTGTGGACCTGGCCCAACAGCCGGATTTCGGTGATGGGTGGCGAACAGGCAGCCGGCGTGCTCGCCACCGTCCGGCGCGACGCCATCGAGCGCAAGGGCGGGAGCTGGTCGGCCGAGGACGAGGCGGAGTTCAAGCGTCCGACGATCGAGATGTTCGAGCGGCAATCGCACCCGCTTTATGCCTCGGCGCGGCTGTGGGACGACGGCATCATCAATCCGCTGAAGAGCCGCGAGATCCTGGCGCTGAGCCTGTCGGCGGCGCTGAATGCGCCGGTGGAGGACACGAAATTCGGCGTGTTCAGGATGTGATAGCAAATCGGTTCACGGCGTGATATCATTTTGATATCAATAGGAGCAATTGAAATGGCTCAGATCATTGTCAGGCAATTGGATGATGCAACTCTGGAAGCGGTGAAATCGAGAGCAAAAGCCAATAACCGGTCTACGGAGGCGGAGGTGCGGGATATTATCGCACGGGCGGTGGAGACGCCCCCGGCCGTGGCCTCCAAACCAAAAAAACGATTGTCCGAACTGGTCGGGAGCGTTCCATCCGGTCGCTCGTCCGCAGAGATTGTTGCAGAGCTTCGAGCGCTTCGCGATGAATGGGAGGACTGATCGGTGAAAGAGGGCGATCACGTCTATCTGGATTCAAATATCGTGATCACCATTCTAGGGCACACCGCGCCGTTGAACCAATCCCAGAAGCGGTTCATCGAAGCTCTCGAAACAGGGCGGTTGTCGGGAATCTCCAGCCAACTTACGCTTGCCGAGTGCCTGGTCAAACCGATGCGAGAAACCGACGAGGATGCGATTGAAGCCGTGCTCCAGTTCCTTGAAAACCAGGAGCACATAGAATTGTTGCCGGTCAGCCGGGACATATTGGTGAAGGCCGCGGAAATACGAGCGGTAACCGCGACTAAGCTGCCGGATGCAATACATCTGGCCTCCGCCGTCGCTGCGAACTGTCAAATATTCATGAGCGATGACAAGGGGATACGGATGCCCGCGAACGTCTCTCGGACCGGGTTCGCCGAATTGGAATTCAAATAGAGCAAGAGTGGACCATGATCACCAAAATCCTCATCGCCAACCGGGGCGAGATTGCCTGCCGGATCATCCGCACCGCGCGGAAAATGGGTATTGCCACGGTGGCGGTCTACTCCGAGGCCGACGCGAGCGCGCTGCATGTGGAGCTGGCGGACGAGGCGGTGCTGATCGGCAGTGCCGCGGCGTCGGAGAGCTATCTCAAGGTCGACGCGATCCTCGAGGCCGCCAAACGCACCGGTGCGGATGCAATCCATCCCGGCTACGGCTTCCTGTCGGAGAACCCGGATTTCGTCGAGAAGGTCGAGAAGGCGGGGCTGATCTTCATCGGCCCGTCGGCCAAGGCGATCCGGGCGATGGGGCTCAAGGACGCGGCAAAGGCGCTGATGGAGAAGGCCAAGGTGCCGGTGGTGCCGGGCTATCACGGCGAGGCGCAGGACCTGGTGGTGCTCGCCGGCAAGGCCAACGAGATCGGCTTTCCGGTGCTGATCAAGGCGCGGGCCGGCGGCGGCGGCAAGGGCATGCGCAAGGTCGACCGGCAGGAGGATTTTCCGGCGGCCCTGTCCTCGGCGCGGCGCGAGGCCAAGGCCTCCTTCGGCGATGACCGGGTGCTGGTGGAAAAGTACGTCGCCACGCCGCGACATATCGAAATCCAGGTCTTCGGCGACCGCCACGGCAACGTGGTGCATCTGTTCGAGCGCGACTGCTCGGCGCAGCGGCGGCACCAGAAGGTGATCGAGGAAGCGCCGGCGCCGGATATGCCTGAAGACATGCGCGCCGCCATGGGTGCTGCGGCGGTGCAGGCTGCCAGGGCAATCGACTATGCCGGCGCCGGCACCGTCGAGTTTATCGTCGATGCGAGCGAAGGGCTTTCCGCCGACAAGTTCTGGTTCATGGAGATGAACACGCGGCTGCAGGTCGAGCATCCGGTCACCGAACTGATCACCGGGCTGGACCTGGTCGAATGGCAGATCCGGGTGGCGGCGGGCGAGACGCTGCCGATGGCGCAGGACGAACTCTCGATCAACGGCCATGCGGTGGAGGCGCGGATCTATGCCGAGGACGCGGAGAAGGGCTTTCTGCCTGCCGTCGGACGGCTGATGCATCTCAAGTTCCCGGATGGCGACATCCGGGTCGATGCGGGCGTGCGGGCGGGCGACGAGATCACGCCGTTCTACGATCCGATGATCGCCAAGGTGATCGCGCACGGCAAGACGCGTGCCGAGGCGCTGGGCAAACTGGCGGGCGCGTTGGGCCGCACCGAGATCGCCGGCACCGTGACCAACACGGCGTTTCTGGCACGGCTTTGCCGGGACGCGGATTTTGCGGCCGGCCGGCTCGATACTGGGCTGATCGACCGCAACATTGCAAGCCTGACCGAACGGGCGGAAGCGCCCGAGACAATCGTGGCGCTGGCGGTACTCGCCGCGTCGGGGATGGTTCCGCCGGAGAGGTCAAATGCCGGTTCGGTCGCGGAGATAGGTCCATTCGAGATCTGGGGATCTCCGATGCGGTCGGTGACGCTCGAGGCCAACGGAGCGGAGCATGGCTTCCGGGTTCAGCGGGAGGGCGATTCTGCTTGGCGGATTGCCGGGAGCGGACTCCAATCGGCCGACATGCGTCTGGAGGCGGTTGAACGCAAGCATGACGACTGGGCTTTCCGCGCCAATGGCGTGACGCAGCGATGCCGGCTGGTTCAAAGCGGCACCGAGGTGGCGGTGTTTCACGAAGGGCTGACCCACAGGTTCGGCAAGCCGCAGGGTGGCCGCGCCGACGATCTTGCAGCGGGCGGGGACCAGGTGGTCTCGGCCATGCCCGGGATCATCAAGCAGGTGCTGGTGGCCCAGGGACAGGAGGTCAAATCCGGCGAGCCGATGGTGATCATGGAAGCCATGAAAATGGAAATGACGCTGTCGGCGCCGCGCGACGGGGTGGTGGCCGAAGTGCTGGTGACAGTCGGCGTGCAGGTGACAGACGGCGTCAGCCTGGTGATGCTGCAGACAGAAGCCGCTGCCGCCTGAACTCCGGGCTTTTCGTCCGTCGCTGCGATGCCGGGGTGGAAATCGGCGGCATCCCGGTTGAAGCTGGGCCAGGAAACCCCAAGTTGAACCGATGGAAACACAGCCAGAGACAGGACCCCTTGATGACCGAGACACCTGAAACCGTACTTGATTTCTGGTTCAACGACCTGACCCCGAAGGACTGGTTCGTCAAGAACGAGGAGCTCGACCGGCGCATCGCAGAGCGGTTTTCCGGCCTGCATCTGGCGCTGTCGCGCGACATCAGCGACGAATGGCGCGCAACGCCCGAGGCGCGGCTGGCGCTGATCGTCGTCTTTGACCAGTTCCCGCGCAACATCTACCGTGGATCGCCGCTGGCTTTCGCCACCGATGGTCTTGCGCTCAAGGAAGCGAAGGCCGCCCTGGCTGTCGGGGCGGACAAGAGTGTCGACGAGAGCCGCCGGGCGTTCTTCTACATGCCGTTCGAGCATTCCGAGGATATCGGCGAGCAGGAACGCTGCGTGGCGCTGTTCGAGGCGCTCGGCAACGAGAACTATCTCGACTACGCCAACCAGCACCTCGACATCATCAAGCGCTATGGCCGGTTTCCGCACCGCAATCCCATTCTCGGGCGTGTGTCCACGCCGGAGGAAAAGGCCTATCTCGCCGAACCGGGCGCCGGCTTCTGAATGTGCCGGCGCGGCACGAATTCATCACCATAGCCGGCGACCAGAGACATATGCCGGCGACGTCATCGTTTGCGATGCTCCGTCAGCCTGCTATGGATGCAGGGTGACGGCGAAGCGGACAGGGTTTTCATGCGTTTTGATTGGTTGATTGCGGCGATCCTTTCGGGCCTGATGCTGGTTGTTCAGGCCGGTTCCGCCAGTTCTCAAACCACGGCACCGGCCGAGGTGTCCCAGCCGCAATCGCCGTCCGCGGCCGACAGCCAGAGCAACCCTGCACCGGCGGCGCCCGCGGCGCCTGCAGCCCAGCCGGCAGCGGCAGAGCCGCTCGCCACTCCAGCCATTGCTGCCGCAGAAGAGAAGCTGGCAGCAGCCGAGGCCGGTATGACCCGGTTGACCGAGCGGGTCGAGGAAAACGCCGGCAACGACAATCAGCTGGTCGATCTCAAGCTGGAGGTCGAGGCGCTGGCGCGCAGCATGCTCGATATCGGCGTGTCGCTGCGCCCCAGGCTGACGGAAATCAAGGCTCGTATCGAGCAGCTCGGCGCGCCGCCGGCCGAGGGGGAGCCGGCCGAACCCGAGGCCGTGGTCGCCGAGCGGGTCCGCCTGGCCGCGGAGCGGGCGCAGATCAATGCCTTGACCGGCCGCGCCGAGGCGGTGTCGGTGAAGGCCAGCCAGCTCGGCGACCGGATCACCGAAGCAAGGCGCGAGCTTTTCACGACGACCTTGTTCAAGCGGACCGAGATCGGACCGACGATGCTCGCGCAAGCTCTCGGCGCGATGGAGGACGAAGGCTCCGACGTGGTCCGCACCTACGGATCGTGGCTGAAATTCGTCTGGGCCTTCAAATGGCAGGCGCTTTTGGGCTGGGCCTTCTTCTCGCTGCTTGCGGCGCTGGTGTTCGTGCCCGGCGCCTACCGGGTGTTCGGCGGGCTGATTGACCGGGACCCCGAGGACCAGGACCCGCCCTATACCAGCCGGCTGTCGGTGGCGTTCTGGTCGACGGTGATCCCGAGCATGGCGATGACCGCGCTTGCAGGGACGGTCTATGTGCTGGGCCAGAGTTTCGCGATCCTTCGCGCCGATGTCGAGCCGGTTGTCGCCAGCGTGCTGATGACGCTTGTGGCGATCTTCTTTGTCGGCAAGCTGGCGCGCGGGATACTTGCCCCGAGGATGTCTGCCTGGCGCCTAGTCAATGTGTCCAACAGCGGCGCCCGCATGCTCTACTTCCTGGTGCTGGCGATGGTGATCGTCAACGGCCTGGATTTCGTCGGCGACCAGGTCAGCCAGTCGATGGGATCGCCGGTGGTGCTGACGGTGTTCAAGGGTATCGTGGCAGTGTTCCTGATCGCGCTGATCCTGATCGGCATGGCGCTGGGCAAGCCCATGGTCGCGGCATCCGGAGACCTGGCGGATCCGGGGCAGCCATGGCCGCGTCCGGTTTCGGTCACGCTTTTTGCCACCGGTATCGGCCTCATGGCCATCGCCGCCCTCGGCTATGTCGGGTTTGCCCGTTTCGCTGCGACCCAGATCGTGGTGACCGGCGCGATCCTGACGACGATGTATATCGGCTATCTCTCCGGCAAGGCGATTTCCGAGCCCGGAACCTTCGCGCAGACCGCAATCGGACGGCGTGTCGAGGACCGTTTCAAGCTCGGTCATATGGCTCTCGACCAGGCCGGACTGGGCGCCGGACTGCTGATCAGCCTGACCGTGCTGCTGCTCGGGGTGCCGCTGATCCTGCTGCAATGGGGTTTTCAGGTCCAGGACATCGAGCTGTGGTTCTACCGGTTCATGACCGAGATCCGCATCGGCGGCATCACGATTTCCATCGTCGGCATCCTCTTCGGTGTGCTGCTGTTCCTGCTGGGGCTTCTGGTCACGCGCTGGTTCCAGCGCTGGCTGGACGGCAGCGTCATGGCGCGGGGCCGGATGGATACCGGCGTGCGCAATTCGATCAAGACCGGGGTCGGCTATCTCGGCGTGGCGATCGCCGGCCTGATTGGCGTTTCCGCGGCCGGCATCGATCTCTCGAGCCTGGCCCTGGTTGCCGGCGCGCTCTCGCTCGGTATCGGTTTCGGCCTGCAGAACATCGTCAGCAACTTCGTCTCGGGGCTCATCCTGCTGGTCGAGCGGCCGTTCAAGGTTGGCGACTGGGTGTCGACCAGTTCGACCGAAGGCTTCGTGAAGAAGATTTCTGTCCGCGCCACCGAGATCGAAACCTTCAACCGCCAATCGATCATCGTTCCCAATTCCGAGCTGATCAACTCGCCGGTGGGCAACTGGACCCATCGCAACAAGCTTGGCCGCGTCGATGTGCCTGTTGGCGTAAGCTATGATGCAGACCCGCGCAGGCTCATCGAGATCCTGATCGAGATCGCCCATGGCCACGAACTGGTGCTCAACAATCCGGAACCGGTGGTTCACTTCGTCGGGTTCGGCGAGTCTTCTCTGGATTTCATGCTGAAATGCCACGTTGCCGACGTGCTTACGGGGATAACCGTACGCACGGAGTTGAGCTTGCGCATCTTCGAGCGGCTGAAGGCCGAGGGTATCGAAATTCCGTTCCCGCAGCGCGATCTCAACATCAAGTTCGGCGACGAACACGAGCCGGTGGCGGTGCTTGCGGAAAAACTGATGGGCGGAATGGGCGGTGCCGGCAGCCCGATGACTGCCGAAGTCACCACAGGCAAGCCGCCCGCGCCCAAGCGCCCGAGGAAAAAGGCGAACCCGAAGATGCGGCCGGATTCGATGGATGACGGAGGCAATTCCGACGGGGGCGACCGTTGACCGCGGTTCATTCAGGCTGCATTCATTTTCGCAATGCAATAAAGCACCCATACCGGGCCAAAGGCGGCTCGAAAGTGTTCCAACAGGGAGCGGCGGAGATCTTCGCCGGACACCAATGAAAACATTCTATCTCGGCATGGCCGTGAGCCTGGCCATGATTGGCGGCGCCGCGGCTGCCAGCATCACCAACAAGGATTCGCAGCGGCAGGTGCTGATCGTGACCGAAGCCGGCGCCAAGATCGAAATGGTGGTCGAGGCCGGCGCAACGGTGAATTTCTGCCCGACCGGCTGTTTCGTGACCATGCCGTCGGGCGACCGCGAAACCTTTTCCGGCAGCGAATCCAT
>JAHJUC010000551.1 GCA_018829385.1 Alphaproteobacteria bacterium | reverse complement strand
CAACTATCACCGCGCCTCCTCGGTCGAGGATGCAGTCAAGCTGGCCTCGGCGAATGACGAGGCCAAATACCTCTCCGGCGGGCAGACGCTGCTGCCGACGATGAAGCAGCGGCTCGCAGCACCTTCCGACCTGGTGGATCTTCGCCACGTTTCGGGCCTGAAGGGGATCTCCGTCAGCGGCGGGTCCATCCGCATCGGGGCGGCGACAACTCATGCGGAAGTGGCAAGCTCGGCCGAGATCGCTGCGGCCTGCCCGGGCCTGGCCCACCTGGCAGCGCATATCGGCGACCCGCACGTGCGGCACATGGGGACGATCGGCGGCTCGATCGCCAACAACGACCCGGCGGCGGATTATCCGGCCGGGCTGATGGCGCTCAACGCGACGATTGTCACCAACAAGCGCTCGATCGGCGCCGATGATTTCTTCACCGGCATGTTCGACACGGCGCTCGAGGACGGCGAGCTGATCGTGGCGGTCGAAATCAAGGCTCCGTCGAAGTCGGGATATGCCAAGTTCCCGAACCCCGCCTCGCGCTATGCGATGACCGGGGTGTTCGTCGCCAAACATGGTGACGGATCGGTGCGGGTGGCGGTCACCGGCGCCGGCTCCGGCGGCGTGTTCCGGCAGGCGGACATGGAACAGGCCCTGGCATCGAACTTCTCGGCTGGCGCCCTCGACGGTATCACGGTCGACGATTCCGACCTGATGTCGGACATCCACGCGTCCTCGGCCTATCGCGCCAATCTGGTCAAGGTGATGGCCAAGCGGGCGGTTGCGGCCGCCGGATAAAGCAGCTCACAGCATCCAGAAAAGGGCGGGTCTTCGGATCCGCCCTTTTTCATTGCAGGGAGAACTCAGGCGGACTTTCGCATCAATTCCGCTGCGGTTCTGCGCGCCTCGAGATCCGCGGCATAGACATCGTCGATGCCGTGCGCCTGGCGGCCGTCATCAAGCCGGTCCATGACGGTGGCGACGATATCGGCGATGTCGAGAAAACCGGTCCGGCCGGCAATGAACGCCTCGAGCGCCGCTTCCTTGGCGCCGTTGAGAACCGCCCCCTGAAGGCCACCGCGCTGCATGGCGGTGCGGGCGAGCGCCAGCGCCGGAAATCGGGTCTCGTCGGGTGCGAAGAAATCGAGGCGGGCAAGCCTGGCGAAATCAAGCCGTTCGAGCGGCAGGTTGGCACGGCGGGGATGGCTGATGGCGTAGCCGATGGCGTGACGCATGTCCGGGGCCCCGAGCTGGGCCAGGACAGAGCCGTCGGAGTAGCCGACCATCGAGTGGATGATCGACTGCGGATGCACGATCACCTCGATCTGCTCTGGCTTCACGCCGAACAGATGGCGGGCTTCGATCATCTCGAGCGCCTTGTTGAACATCGATGCGCTGTCGATCGAGATCTTGAGGCCCATCGACCAGTTGGGATGGGCGGCGGCGATTTCCGGGGTGACAGCTGCCATCTGTTCCCGGGTGCAATCGCGGAACGGACCGCCCGACGCCGTCAGGATGATGCGTTCGACGGCGTGGCGCTGGTGCTCCTCCAGCACCTGGAAGATGGCGTTGTGCTCGCTGTCGACCGGAAGCAGCTTGCCGCCGCCCGCGGCAATCGCGGCGGTGAACAGGTCACCGGCGGACACCAGGCATTCCTTGTTGGCAAGGGCGATGTCGGCGCCGCTGGCGGCCGCTGCCAGCGTTGGCGCCAGTCCGGCAATGCCGACGATGCCGGCGATCAGCAGGTCGGTGTTCCGCGCTCCGGCTTCAATCAACGCCGACGGACCGGCGCCGGCCTCGATGCCGGAACCTGCCAGCGCGGCCTTGAGATCCTGGTAGCGATCCGGGTCCGCGGTCACCGCGAACCCAGCCCCCGTCTGCCGCGCCTGCTCGGCCAGCAATTCTATGTTGCCCATTCCGGTGATTGCCGGCACTTCGAACAGGTCCCGGCCGCCGAGATGGGACATGATATCAAGCGTGTTGCGGCCGATGGAGCCTGTCGCGCCGAGGATGGAGATACGGCGTCTGCCGGTCGGGGAGCTAGTGTTCATGCTTTACCATGGATGGCTTGGGTCTTGCGGTCAAACGCGCGGCGCCGGCTTGCGGCCATTGAGATCAAGCAATTCGACGAAGAGGGCGGAATGGTCAAGATTGCCGCCGTCAAGTTCGTTCATCAACCGCACGAAACGGTCGCGAACCGCCTCGACCAGCGGCAGCCTGATGCCGAGCGCGCGGGCTTCGATGAGGACGTTGTCGAGATCCTTGATCTGGACCGACACGCGGCCGCGGGGTGCGAAGTCGTTTGCCTGCATGCGCTGTCCGTGCACCTGCAGGATGGTCGAGTCGGCAAAGCCGCCGGCAAGCGCTGCACGGAAGGCCTCGAGATCGCCGCCGCCTTCCGAGACCAGCAGCGTGGCCTCCGCAACAGCCCCGATGGCGATGCCGACGATGGCCTGGTTGGCGAGCTTGGCGAGCTGGCCGGCGCCGCTGGGGCCGACCCGGATGGCGCGGCCCATGGCGCCGAGCACCGCAGAAGCGTTGTCGAAGACCTCGCGGTCCCCGCCGGCCATGATCGCCAGGGTTCCGGCTTCGGCTCCGCCAGTGCCGCCGCTGACCGGCGCATCAAGGTGAAAGACGCCGAGCTTCGAGAGACGCTCGGCATGGGCGCGGGCCTGGCTCGGCTGGATCGAGCTCATGTCGATGACGGTTGCGCCGGAATCGATGGCTTCTGCCACGCCGGTCTCGAACAGGACATGAGCGACCACCGCGCCGTCGGTCAGCATGGTGATGATGTGGGTGGCACCGTTGACAGCATCGGAGGGGCTGTCAGCCACGCGGGCGCCGTCGCCGGCCAGCGGCGCGGCTTTCGAACCATCCCGGTTCCAGACCGTCAGCCGATGCCCCGCGCCGAGCAGGCGCCGCGCCATTGGCAGGCCCATCAGGCCGGTCCCGAGCAGTGCAATCGATGTTGTCATGTCTGACTTCCCCTCCCGCATCCATCATGCCTTGAAGCAGTACAGATGGGAGACGGAAGTGGCAATTTCCAATCGGCCTGGCAGGCCAATAATGTCGGGTCCGCATCAGCCCCGGTCCGGAGCTGATGCGTTTTCCGGCCGACCGGCGTCTTTCAGGCGGCTTCGGCGATGCGGAACCTGGCCTGGTACAGCAGCGCGTTCCAGCTGTTCATGGACGCCAGGTGGCAATAGATCGCCGGCAGCGCATCGGCCTTGCGCAGCTTGATGAAATCCTCGTCGCTCATCGATAGAAGCCTTGTCTCGTCGACCAGATGGAAACCGGTGATGTTGAAGCTCTGGCCATCAGCAAGGGTGAGCTTGCTGGTGCGTTCGGCGAGCAGGCCGCTGTCAGCGATCACCTTCATGATTTGCCGGGTCTTGAAATACATGCCCTGGTACTGCTCGCAGAAGGCAAGGGCATTCCTGATCGCCTCGCCCTGTTGGCTCTCATCGAAGAAGGGTTTGGCGGTCTTTTTGGTTTTGGCGTTGAGGGACACCACGCGTGCGGGGTCGTTCTCCACGCAAAGCGCGAGCCGTTCATCGGTTTCCTCGCCTGCGAGAATGAACGGATAGCGCCGGACATAGGCCGGTACGTAATGCGGCTCCGCCCAGTTGCCACTGGAATCGATGAACAGGTTCTCTCCCTCACGGACGCCGGTGACCATCATCGGCATGAAGTCCGGCCCCGAAAACACGATTGGATAGGAGCGCATTGCCGCGGGCATCTCCGGCGCCATCAGCGGAATCACCATGGCGTTTGCGGCAAAGCCGAAATCCGTGCCCTGCACCAGGCCCTTCTTACCATGCCCCTCGAGGCTGACGGGCTCGGGCGATTTGTAAAACATCGGTAAAACGGTGTCGTCTTGTGCTTTGTTGCTGGCCAATATTCTGTTCCCCATATTGTTGTTGCACTGTCATGATGCGCATTTTCTCGCACAACGTGCGGTCGTTTCAAGGGCAATCAATCGTTGTCGTTAACGCGGGTGGCGAAGGCAAGCCGATCACTGCAGCGAAATTGCCTATACATTGTTCATTCTCCCCAATAACGTGCCTCGAATGAGTGAGTCTCAAATCCTTGACAGCCGCTATTCGTGGACACGGCTGGGCATAACCCTGGCGATTGCCGTGCTCGGCAATGTCGGGATGTGGTCGATCATTGTCATCATGCCGGCGGTGCAGGCCGAATTTGCCACTGCCCGGGCCGATGCATCGCTTCCCTACACGCTGACCATGATCGGCTTTGCGCTCGGCAATCTGGCGATCGGAAGGGCCGTCGACCGGTTCGGCGTGACGATTGCGCTGATCGGGTCGGCGCTGACCATGGCCGCTGGTTTCGGTCTTGCGGCAGTGAGCCATTCGGTGGTGATGCTGTCGGCGATGCAGTTCATTGTCGGGTTCGGCACGGCGGTGGGTTTCGGGCCGCTGATTGCCGATATCTCGCACTGGTTCTACCGGCGGCGCGGCATCGCCGTGGCGATCGCGGCCAGCGGCAACTATCTTTCCGGCGCGATCTGGCCGCTGCTGTTGAGCGGCGTGCTGACCGATTTCGGCTGGCGGGCCGCCTATACGGTGCTGGCGGTCGTGCCGGTGGTGCTGATGATTCCGCTGGCGTTGCTGCTCAGGCGCCGGGTTCCGGAGGCTGCCACGGAGCATGCCAACAGGATGTCGATCGCAAATGCGCGGTCGGTGCGGTTTTCACCCACCGCGCTGCAATGGATGCTGGGATTGGCCGGCATCGGCTGTTGCGTGGCGATGTCGATGCCGCAGGTTCATATCGTGTCCTACTGCGCGGATCTCGGCTATGGCCCGACGGTCGGCGCCGAGATGCTGTCGCTGATGCTGATGGGCGGGGTGGTGTCGCGGCTGGTGTCGGGGCTGATCGCCGACAGGCTCGGCGGGGTGATGACGCTTCTCATCGGCTCGACGCTGCAATGCATCGCGCTGTTTCTCTACCTGCCGTTCGACGCGATGGTGCCGCTTTACATCGTCAGCCTGATCTTCGGCCTGTCGCAGGGCGGCATCGTGCCGAGCTATGCGCTGATCGTGCGCGAATATCTCCCGGCGAAGGAAGCCGGAGCCAGGGTCGGCTTCGTCATCATGGCCACCATCATCGGCATGGCGCTCGGCGGCTGGATGTCGGGCTGGATCTATGATCTGACCGGATCCTACCAGGCCGCCTTCCTCAACGGGATCGCCTGGAACTTCCTCAATATCGGCATCATGACGCTGATCCTCATCAAGTCGCGCGCACGGCGCGTGGATGGCGTGCCGGCGTGAGAGGAATGGCGGAGCGGATCTGATTCGGCCCGGATCTGATACGGCAACGGCCGCCAGACAGTGTGGTGATCCCGGAAGGATTCGAACCTTCGACCCCAGGATTAGGAATCCTGTGCTCTATCCCCTGAGCTACGGGACCACGCGATCATCTGCATACAGAAACAGCGGCCCGACTTCAACAACGGATGAGGGCGCCGGTGTCAGGTTTTGCGAGGCCCGGCGGTTGGCGTTTTGACGCGCACCGCCGGGCAACAGGTTCAGGCGGCCAGTGCCTTTTCGGCGAGCTTGACCCAGTAGGAGACCCCGACCGGGATGGCGTCGTCGTTGAAGTCGTAGGCCGGGTGATGCAGGCCCGCGGTGTCGCCATTGCCCATGAAGATGAAGGCGCCGGGACGGGCTTCGAGCATGAAGGAGAAATCCTCGCCGCCCATTGTCGGCGGCTGTTCGCGTTCGACCATTCCGGCACCGGCGATGCTTTCGGCGATGTCGGCGGCGAAATCGGTCTCGTCGGCATGGTTGAAGGTGATCGGGTAATTGCGCAGGTAATTCACCGAACCTTCGGCGCCATGGGCGGCGGCGACACCGCGGACGATCTCGTTGATGCGGGTTTCGGCCAGATCGCGCATTTCGGGCGAAAGGGTGCGCACGGTGCCCGCCAGTTCAACGGTTTCCGGGATGATGTTGTAGGCCGATCCACCGATGAACTTGGTCACCGAGACCACCACCGACTCCAGCGGGTTGGCATTGCGCGAGGCGATCGACTGCAGCGAGGATACAATTGCCGACGCGGCGACGATCGGGTCGATGGTCTGGTGCGGCATCGCGCCGTGGCCGCCGCGGCCCTTGATGGTGATGTCGAAGATGTCGGTTGCCGCCATGATCGGACCCTTGCGGATGGCGAACTGGCCGACGGGCAGGCCGGGCAGGTTGTGCATGCCGAACACCTTGGTGATGCCGAAGCGTTCCATCATGCCGTCATTGACCATCTCGCGGCCGCCGGCGCCGCCTTCTTCGGCCGGCTGGAAGATCACGGCCACCGAGCCTGTGAAGTTGCGGGTCGCGGCAAGGTGGCGGGCGGCGCCCAGCAGCATTGCGGTGTGGCCGTCGTGACCGCAGGCATGCATCTTGCCGGGCGTGCGGGATGCCCAGGGGAGGCCGGTGATCTCGTTGATCGGCAGCGCGTCCATGTCGGCGCGCAGGCCGATGGCGGGACCGTTGCCGCCGGGGCGGCCGTGAATGATGCCGACAACACCGGTCCGGCCGATGCCGGTGACGACTTCGTCGCAGCCGAATGACCTGAGCTTGTCGGCGACGAAAGCTGCCGTGTTGTGCACGTCGTAAAGCAGTTCCGGATCGGCATGAAGCGTGCGGCGCCAGTTGGCGACTTCGTCCTTCATGGAAACAACATCCTCGACAAGCTGCATTTTTCACCTCTATTGCTTTGTGATCGTTATGTCCGGCAAACAGGGAAACGCCCTGACGCCCTTTGCCATCTGTCTGCCATATAGGCTAAGTAGGGGATCATGACGAGTGAAAAGCGGTGTATTAGCGGTCGCGAAGATACCGTTGCTTGTCGTCAATCGCATCGAAACGCCGTTTGAAACATCGCAAAATCGGAAGCCCGGAATGAGCTTTTTGTCACAGTCGCGCCGGTTGGGCACAGTCCTGGCAGTCCTGGTGTTCGCAGCGGCGGCTTCAGGCGGCGCGCTGGCCAATCCGAAGATCGCCGTCGACGTCGCTTCCGGGCGCGTCATCGAGCACGAGCAGGCGTTTCAGCGCTGGTATCCCGCCTCGCTGACGAAACTCATGACGATCTATGTCGCCTTCAAGGCGGTCAAGTCAGGCCAGCTGACGATGCAGACGCCGGTGGCCATGTCCGCTCATGCGGCCAAGGAACCGCCGAGCAAGATGTACTTCAAGCCGGGACAACGCTTTCCGCTGGATTCGGCGCTCAAATACCTGATGATCAAATCGGCAAACGATGTCGCAGTGGCGATTGCCGAGGCTGTTTCGGGGACGGAAGAAGCGTTTGTCCAGGAGATGAATGCTGCCACCCGGAGCCTGGGCATGACCTCGACGCGGTTCGTCAATCCCAACGGACTGCCTGGCGACGGCCAGTACACGACCGCTCACGACATGGCGGTCTTGGCCGTTGCGCTGCGGCGCGAGTTTCCCGAGTTCGCGCATTATTTCGGCTATGAAGGCTTCGCCTACGGCAAGAAGTCCTACACCAATTACAATCTGCTGATCGGCCGGTTTCCCGATGCCGACGGCATGAAGACCGGGTTCATCTGCGCGTCGGGCTTCAACCAGGTGTCTTCGGCGACCCGCAAGGGAAAAACCGTGGTCAGCGTGGTTCTCGGCGCGGCCTCACAGGAAGAGAGGGCGGAGGAATCCGCACGGCTTCTTCACAAGGCGCTGACGACAACGGCCTTCGGCGGTTCGACCCTCGACACCCTGAAGCCATATGGCGAGGGCCGTGACCGTCTGGCTGATATTTCCGGCAGCATCTGCACGGCGGAAGCGCGCGCCGCGCGCTACGAGGGGCGCGATGTCGAAGGCAAGATGGTGCTCAACTCGCCCTATCTCGTGCCGATGACGCGCGAACCGCGGCTGGTGCAGGCACCGGCCGGGCTGCCGCGCGGCAGTGTGGAAGTAGCATTGTCGCGGATTCCGATTCCCGTGCCGCGGCCGGGCGGCACGCTTTCCGGGCAGGTCGAACCGTTTGCGGCCTCCGCATTCACCACTCCGGCCAAGGCCGCCGAGGCAGCTGATGCGATGCCGATCAGTCCGAACGTGCCGATCCCGGTTCCGCGTCCAGAAATCTGATCCAGAGAGACTTGCCGATGACTGCCGAACCCCACCCAGCGCCGGCCTGGAGCGCGCCCGGCGGCGTGCCGGTGTCGATTCTCACCGGCTTCCTCGGAGCCGGCAAGACGACGCTGCTCAACTGCCTGATCGGGGATCCGTGGCTCAGCGACGCGGCGCTGATCATCAATGAGTTCGGCGATGTCGGGATCGATCACCTGCTGGTCGAAAGCTCGGGCGATGGCGTCATCGAGCTGTCGGACGGATGCCTGTGCTGTACCGTGCGCGGCGAACTGGTCGATACGCTCGCCGACCTGATGGACCGGATGCAGACGGGTCGGATCCGGCCGTTCTCGCGGGTGGTGATCGAGACCACCGGGCTCGCCGATCCGGTGCCGGTGATGCAGTCGGTGATCGGTCATCCGGCGCTTGGCCAGTCCTACCGGCTCGAGGGGCTGGTGACCGTGGTCGATGCGGTCAATGGCCTTTCGACGCTCGCCGAGCATGAAGAAGCCCGACGGCAGGTCGCGGTGGCCGACACGATCGTGCTGTCCAAGACATCGCTGGCGGAGGATAGCGGCGACCTGCTATCGCAGCTCGCGATGCTCAATCCGTTGGCGCGGGTGATTAACGCTGAGGATCCGGAGCTGACGGCGCAAGGCCTGTTCGACACCGGCGCCTATGATCCCGTGGCCCGCAGCCTGGATGTGGCGCGGTGGCTGAGTGAGGGGCAGGACGATCATGCTCACCATCATGGACACGGACACGAACATGGGCATGTCCACGGCCACGGCCATGATGTGAACCGGCACGACCAGCATATCCGGGCGGACTCGATGGTGTTCGAGACGGCGATCGCACCAGAGGCGCTGGCAATGTTCCTTGACCTGTTGCGCTCGGCCCACGGGCCGAACCTGCTGCGCATGAAGGGAATCGTCAAGCTGTCGGATGATCCGTCCCGGCCGCTGGTGCTGCATGCGGTGCAGGCGCTGATGTCGGAGCCGGTGCGTCTGCAGGCCTGGCCGGAAGGGGCCAGGCAGGAGACAAGGCTGGTGATGATCACGCGGGACATGCCGAAGGGATTTGTCGCCGAGCTGTTTTCGGCCTTCGCCGGTGAGCCCGGCATTGGACGGCCCGACCGCGATGCCCTGACAGACAATCCGCTTGCCATTCCCGGCATGCCGGCACGGCGCTAAGACCGGTTGGCCGAAACACCGGGCTGACGCTGCTCAGCCCTTCTCGATGACGAAGACATGCCCGCCCTCAACCGGGGCGCTCTCGAGCAACTGATGCCCATCCTCGCGGCAGTAGTGCGGAATGTCGATTACCGCCAGCGGATCGGTTGTTTCGATGCGGATGAGCGTGCCGGTGGCCAGGTCACGCAGGTGCCTGCGGGTCTTGAGAACGGGAAGCGGGCATTTGAGACCGCGAAGGTCCAGCGCGCTTTCGCGGCCGTTGTTCAATTGCTGCTCCAGATTTTCCAGAATGGCTTGCCGGCCTCATTGGCCTGCGGCGCCGATCCCGCATTGGCGATTTGGGGCTCAACCGCCGGATTTGGCGTTGGAACCGGCACGCCCGGCGATGCCTGACCAGCCGTGGCTTCCACTGCTGCCGGAGGAGCGATGTTGCTGCCCGGAGCGGGCGGCGCCGTATTCGGGCTCAGTGCCTTGAGTGGATTGCCGGTCGAAAACAGGCTGAGAACAGGGGCGGCAGGAGATTGACCGCCATTGGCGGCAATGCGCGCGGCCTTCTCGGCTTCGCGCTCGGCCAGCCTGGCCTCGGCTTCCGCCCGGGCTTCATTGGCGGCAATCTGGCTGGCTTCCTCGCGGTCGAATTTGGCGACCGCCTTGACGAAGTCCTGGTTCCAGTTCTTCTGATAGGCGTAGTAGGCGGACTCCAAGGTTGACGGGACGCTTGCCGGGGGGCATGCCGCGTTCGCCTGGAAAGAGGCGTTCTCGACCTGCGGGATCTGATTGAACACGTATTTCCGCTCGCAGACGTCGACCTTCGGCGGCCGCTTGGTCAGCTCGAAATGATCGTATCCGACCTTGAGCATCTTCCAGAATTCGAAATGCTCGTTGTCACGATGCCGGGCCATGTTTTCCGCCGTCATGCGGAATGGCAGCGCCTCGACCACGAAATATTCCTGTCCGCCCTTGAAGGCGTCGCGGGCGAATCCGTAGATTTCCAGAACCTGCTCGTCGGTCATCGAGTAGCAGCCGGCCGAAGAGCAGGCGCCATGAACCATCAGGTTGGAACCGGTGCGGCCGTAGGCGCGGTCATAGCTGTTCGGGTAGCCCATGTTGAAGGACAGGTAATAGCTCGAATTCGGATTCATCTGATACGGATAGATCCGGTAATAGCCTTCGGGCGCCTGGCGGTCGCCTTCCTTGAACTTGGGTCCGAGCTTGCCCGACCATTTGCAGATCTCGTAGGAGGCAATGATGTCGAAGCGACCGTTGCCCTTCTGCTTCCAGACCTCGAGAACGCCCTCTTCCTTGAAGATCCGCATCATGATCGGCGACCGCGTGCTCATGTCGTTCGCCTTCATCTTGTTGACGAGCTTGGCAGGCAGCGGGTGTTCGACCTTGTTGGCGACAGAATCGAGCGCATCCTGGCAACCGGTCAGTCCCAGGAGCAGAATAGGCAGGAAGCGCAGCGTACGGATAGGTTTCATCGGGTCTCTTGGACTTTGCAGTTGCCAGTTCTGGGGCATTCGGACCGCTTTGGCAGCAATCTCAGGCCGGGCTTTTCAACGCAATATTAGCACCAACATGGTTCATGAAGCATTACCGTTCGGGCTCCGGCGCCGCCAATGAACAGTTTCTTCCGAGGCCGGAGTGGCTGCATGACCACATCTCGTCCGGTTGGGAACTGCCAGCGCCAGGCCGGGGCTCTTTCAATCGCCTGCCCCGTGACGACCGCGGAGCTTGCAACCTGATTGCTTTATTGGCGTTCCAAATGTGGCCCGAATGGGGCGGCGGTCAGCCGATATGGCGGCCGATCTCAAGGAATTTCTTGCGGCGATCGGCGCGCAGTTCGTCGCCGGAGCGCCCGGACATCTCGTCGAGCGCCGCGGAAATCATGTCGCCGGCGCGGGAGATCACGCTTTCAGGATCGCGATGGGCGCCGCCCACCGGCTCCGGAATGATGCCGTCGATGACGCCCAGAGCGAGCAGGTCTTCGGCGGTGATCTTCATGGAGGTTGCCGCATCGCGCGCCCGCGTGGAATCGCGCCAGAGGATCGAGGCCGCGCCTTCGGGCGAGATCACAGAGTAGATCGCGTGTTCGAGCATGTAGACCCGGTTGCCGGTGGCAATCGCAATCGCCCCGCCGGAGCCGCCTTCGCCGATGATGATCGAAACCAGCGGCGCGCGGAGATTGAGGCAGGTCTCGGTCGAGCGCGCGATGGCTTCGGCCTGGCCGCGTTCTTCGGCGCCGACGCCGGGATAGGCGCCTGCGGTGTCGACCAGCGTGATGACGGGGATCTGGAAGCGGTCGGCCAGTTCCATGATGCGGATGGCCTTGCGGTAGCCCTCCGGCCGGGCGGAGCCGAAATTGTGGCGGATGCGGGTCTTGGTGTCGTGACCCTTTTCCTGGCCGATGACCACCACCGGCTGGCCCCGGAAGCGGGCAAAGCCTGCCTGGATTGCAGCGTCCTCGGCGAACTTGCGGTCGCCCGCAAGCGGCGTGAATTCATCGAACAGCGCCTTGGCGTAGTCATTGAAATGCGGCCGGTCGGGATGGCGCGCAACCTGTGTCTTCTGCCAGGGATTGAGCTTGCCATAGATCTCGGCCATGGCATCACGGGCCCTGGTTTCGAGCCGGGCGATTTCATCGCCTGTGTCGATGCTCTCGTCCTCGCCGGCGAGCTTCCTCAATTCGAGGATCTTGCCTTCCAGGTCGGAGATCGGTTTTTCGAAATCAAGATAATTGTGCATCGAGCTTTTCCACGCGGGCCATCGCATTTATCGTCGCCACGACCAGTCAAACCCAGTCCGGCATCTCTGTCACGCATTCTTTTGGCGTGCTGCGAGCGGGCTTAATCGCGACTTTTTGTGGCTTTTGCAAGGGGGTGGTGATCATTGACCAATTGCCGCAGGCGCTCATCAAGCACATGCGTGTAGATTTGAGTGGTGGAAATGTCGGCATGACCCAGCAATTCCTGAACCGCACGCAGATCGGCGCCGCCGGCCAGCAGGTGGCTGGCGAAGGCATGACGCAGCACATGCGGCGAGATCTTTGCAACGGGGATGCCGGCGCGGGCGGCAACCTCCTTCAATTCACGGGCGAAAACCTGGCGCGAGAGGTGTCCCTCGGCCGAGTTCGCCGGAAACAGGAAGCCGGCTTCCTCGGCGGTGTCTCCGATTGCGGCGAGCCATGCATCGAGGGCAGCGCGTGAGGGGCGTGACATCGGCACCATGCGCTCCTTGGCGCCCTTTCCCTTGACGACCAGAAACCGGCCGTCATCGGCCAGCACACGGTAGGGCAGGCTCACCAGTTCGCTGACCCGCATTCCGGTGGCATAGAGCAGTTCCAGAAGCGCGCGAAAGCGGATGCGGCGCAAGGCTTCCTCCTTGTCCTGCGCCTTTGCGATGTCGGTTTCGGCCTGGGCGAGGAGCCGGGAGACGTCGTCTATGCTGAGCACCTTCGGCAGGGCGCGGGTCTTGCGCGGAGAATCGACGACGCCGGTCGGATCGTCGTCGCGCAAACCCTCGGCGTGCAGGAACTTGTAGAACTGGCGCAGCGCGGAGAGCCGCCGGGCCTGAGAGGCGGGAGAAAAGCCGCGGGCGGCAAGATCGCCGATCACGCCGCGGATGTCGTCGGCTTTCGCCCTGGCCAGGGAGGTGCCGAGCGACCTGAGCACGGCGGAGGCGTCATCAAGATCGCGGCGGTAGGCTTCAAGCGTGTTGTCGGCCGCACCGCGCTCCGCACTCATCATCTCGAGAAAGGCTTCGGCGTTG
>JAHJUC010000550.1 GCA_018829385.1 Alphaproteobacteria bacterium | reverse complement strand
CGGGGTCATTTGTTGAGGATCAGCTTGCCCTGGCGGGTGATGCGCAACCGATAAAGCGCGCCTTCGTGGGAGATTGTGATCTCGCGGCGGTCGCTAAACAGCGCGCTTGACGGTATCGCCTGGGTGATGGCACCGGTTTCGGAGACCGGAGAGTGCCCGCCCCGGGACAGTGTCGCGGTTGAAACCGCTGACAGCGGTGCCTGGCTTGGGGGTGTACGCATGAAATTACCCGAACTGCTTTGTGTCGCCGGTTCCGCCACATAACGGAATCGGTGGTCTGAAATACCTGATAAAAACACTCATATTTATTTTCAACAGTGTTGTCTACCTGCAATGTGTTCCGGGGCCGCCCCTTCCATCCGGCGAGATCGGAGCACTTGAATTCAACGGCGGAGCGCTGATTTGGCCGTGACCATTTCCCGGATTGCCTGCGGCCGCGACGCGTCCGATACCGGCTCAGTCGATGGAAGGTGGACAACCGTCCCCTTCCTCGCGTACCCAATCGTCAGTCGACTGAATTGCCGGAGGAAGTTTGCCGATGTCTCCCTTTGTCTTCAACACCACCAAGAGCATCCAGTTCGGTGCCGGGTCGCTGGCCCGCATCGGTGAACTGGCGTTGGCCAGCATGGGGTCGCGGATCTTCCTGGTAACCGATCCCGGGATGTTGGCGACCGGCATCGTCGATCAGGCGTTGGGTCACCTCAAGGCCGCGGGCGTGGAGGTCACCCTGTTTTCCGACGTGCAGGCCGATCCACCGGAAGCGGTGATCCTGGCCGCAGCGGAGACTGCCCGTTCGGCAGCGGTGGAAGGCGTGATTGGCCTTGGTGGCGGGTCATCGCTCGATGTCGCCAAGCTGGTGGCGCTGCTGGCCGTCGGCAAGGAAGAGCTGAAAGCGGTTTACGGCGTCGGCAACGCCAAGGGGCCGCGGCTTCCGCTGATCCTGGTGCCGACGACGTCGGGGACCGGCTCCGAGGTGACGCCGATCTCGATCGTCACGACCGGGACTTCGGAGAAGATGGGGGTCGTCTCGCCGGTGCTGCTGCCCGATATCGCGCTGCTCGATCCGGAACTCACCTATGGCCTGCCACCGCATGTGACGGCAGCCACGGGGATCGATGCGATGGTGCACGCGATCGAGGCCTATGCCTCGGCCAGCGCCAACAACAATCCGCTGTCACGCACGCTTGCCACCCAGGCGCTCACCCTGATGGGCCCGGCCCTGCTGAGGGCGGTGCGCAACGGAACCGATGCAGACGCGCGGGCGGACATGCTGCTTGGCTCGATGCTGGCGGGACAGGCTTTCGCCAACTCACCGGTGGCGGCGGTCCATGCGCTTGCCTATCCGCTGGGCGGGCATTTCCACATTCCGCACGGGCTGTCCAACGCGCTGGTGCTGCCGCATGTGCTGCGGTTCAATGCGGTCACTGCCCACCATGCCTATGTCGACCTGGCCCCCTGCCTGTTTCCCGATCTTGCCTCGCTCGAAGGACAGGAACGGGTCGCGGCGTTCTGCGACAGGCTTGCTGCGCTTTCAACCGACTGCGGGCTGCCGCAGACGCTACGCGACATGAAGATTACCGAGGACTGGCTGCCAAAACTTGCCAGGGACGCGATGAACCAGACACGGCTGCTGGTCAACAATCCGCGGCCGGTGAGCGAAGCCGATGCCCTGGCAATCTACCGGGCGGCGTTCTGAGGCAGAAGCGAGCGCGCGCAATACCGGGCCAGCAAGTAGAGACGGGGTGAACCCTTGACCATGGACGAGATCAAAATAAGGCCGGCAATGCCTGGTGACGCGGCTGCGCTGAACAGGGCGCTGGGTCAGCTGTCGGCCGATATGGGGGACGAGCACCGGGCCACCGATGCGGACGTTGCCCGTTTCTGTTTCGGGCCATCGCCTGTCTTCCATGCGCTGCTGGCTCAATGCGGCGACGGCACCATCGTTGGTGCTGCAGCCTATTCGCCATTCTTTTCGACCGTCTATGGAGCCGTCGGCATCTATGTGTCGGATCTCTGGGTGGCTGATCAGACCCGAGGCAGAAGGCTCGGCCAGCGCCTTCTGGTGGCGGTTCGCGCGGCCGGCCTGGAGGCCTGGGATGCGCGATTCATCCGGCTGAATGTCTATCATGACAATCCAAGAGCGCTGGCCTTCTATACGCGTATCGGCTTCACTGCCGCTTCCGGGACGCAGTACCTGACACTTGCCGGCGATGCCTTCGAGGCCTTGGAAGCGCAGGCATGAACGGGTATCGGTCGGGGTAAACTCGGCTTCAGGCGTTCCCGCAACTGGCTGCCAATTTGTGTCTCGGGCGGCTATCGCCACCGGGCCTGGCCGTATTAGAAGCACTCGGCCCCGGGGCGGGCGACATTGAATTTACAACAAGGACAAAACACATGAGCGACATCAAACGTTTCGAAACCGGCCCGCGCATGAGCCAGGCTGTCGTCCACGGTGGGCTGGTCTATCTGGCCGGCCAGGTCGGCACCGCCGGCGCCAGCGCCACGCAGCAGACCAAGGACATTCTCGCCAACATCGACCGGCTGCTCGCCTCGGTCGGTTCGGACAAGAGCAGGATCCTGCAGGCCACGATCTGGATGGCGTCGATGGATGATTTCGCCGAGATGAACGCCGTCTGGGACGGCTGGGTTTCGCCCGGCAATGCACCGGCACGCGCCACCGGCGAATCCCGGCTGGCGACCCCCGACTACAAGGT
>JAHJUC010000549.1 GCA_018829385.1 Alphaproteobacteria bacterium | reverse complement strand
GGCTATCCGCGGACGCTGGTCCAGGCTGACGCCGTCGAGGCCATGCTGAACGCCAAGGGAACCAAGCTTGATTCGGTGATCGAATTGCTGGTCGATGACAAGGCCCTGGTCGGCCGGATCGTCAAGCGTGCGGAAGAAGCTGCAGCCGCCGGACAGCCGGTGCGCAAGGATGACAATCCGGAAGTGTTCCAGGACCGGTTGACCGAATACTACAAGAAGACAGCGCCGCTGACCGGCTACTACTATGCCAAGGGCACGCTGCGCACGGTAGATGGCATGCTTTCGATCGATGCCGTCACCGAGGAGATCGAGGCCGTTCTGGCGTCCCTGTGATCCCGCAGACTGGCTTGAAGGGCGGTTCCGCTGGCCGGAGCCGCCCCTCAGGCGGGCGGTTCGCGCAAAATAAGACAACGGAGAGGTTGACGAAAGCCTGTCCGTTCCGCTAAGACCCGCGCAACTCGCGACATTCATGCGACCGGTGCGTCTCCTCGAAGGCTTGAGGATGCGGCTCTGGTCGCTTTTACTGTGTCGGGTTGAATATTATCCGGAACCATTGCCTGTCCCTCGTGGATCTGCACGGTTCTGGTCCAGACTACCCCGCAAGGGCCGGCCTCCACCGGACGCGGGTCAACGATAACCCGCCGGCCAGATCAGATCTGTCCCGGCCCACATGGAGAAGCAAATGGCCCGCATAGCAGGCGTTAACATTCCGACGAACAAGCGCGTTGTCATCGCGCTGACCTACATCCACGGCATCGGCAACAAGTTTGCCCAGGAAATCGTTGATAAGGTCGGCATTCCGCTGGAGCGCCGCGTCAACCAGCTTTCTGACGCTGAAGTGCTTCAGATCCGCGAAACCATCGACCGCGACTACCAGGTCGAGGGCGATCTGCGCCGCGAGAATTCGATGAACATCAAGCGTCTGATGGATCTGGGCTGCTACCGCGGTCTGCGCCATCGTCGTGGCCTGCCGGTGCGCGGTCAGCGGACCCACACCAATGCCCGCACCCGCAAGGGTCCGGCAAAGGCGATCGCAGGCAAGAAAAAGTAATTGGGTTTCGCCTGAGCGGCGGTCCGGAAACCGGGGCGGTGGTTCGTTCAACCACCGCTTTCGGCTTGGGGCCAGCGCGCAGGCGCATCCCGGTGGAGCCGCTGGTGCTACGGCGGTGCTGATATCTCGAAAGGAAAAAACATGGCCAAGGAAGCCGCGCGTATCAAACGGCGCGAACGCAAGAATATCTCGTCGGGCGTAGCCCACGTCAACTCGACCTTCAACAACACGATGATCACCATCACCGATGCGCAGGGCAATGCCATCTCGTGGTCGTCTGCCGGTTCGAAGGGTTTCAAGGGATCGCGCAAGTCGACGCCGTTCGCCGCCCAGATGGCTGCCGAAGACGCCGCCAAGAAGGCCCAGGAACACGGCATGAAGTCGCTGGAAGTGGAAGTCTGCGGTCCCGGTTCGGGCCGTGAATCGGCACTTCGCGCGCTGCAGGCTGCCGGTCTGGTCATCACCTCGATCCGTGATGTGACGCCGATCCCGCACAATGGCTGCCGCCCGCGCAAGAAGCGCCGCGTCTAACCGATTTTGCGAGTTTTAACGGGCCAGGCACTGCTTGCGCCCGTTTCATCCTCTTCTCACTTGGCCGCACGATTGGATGGTGCGGCAACAGGAAGGTACAAGATATGATTCAGAAAAACTGGCAGGAACTGATCAAGCCGAGCAAGGTCGAGTTCACCACATCGGGCCGGACCAAGGCCACCGTGGTTGCCGAGCCGCTGGAACGCGGCTTTGGCCTGACCCTGGGCAACGCCCTGCGTCGCGTGCTTCTGTCCTCGCTGCGCGGCGCTGCCGTCACCGCGGTGCAGATCGACGGCGTGCTGCATGAGTTCTCCTCGATCCCGGGCGTTCGGGAAGATGTCACCGACATCATCCTCAACATCAAGGAAATCGCCATCCGCATGGAAGGCGACGAAGCCAAGCGCATGGTTGTCCGCAAGCAGGGCCCTGGCGTCGTCAAGGCCGGCGACATCCAGACTGTCGGCGACATCGAGATCCTCAACCCCGAGCATGTCCTTTGCACGCTCGACGAGGGCGCCGAGATCCGCATGGAATTCACCGTCAACAACGGCAAGGGCTATGTGCCGGCTGACCGTAACCGGGCAGAAGATGCACCGATCGGTCTTATCCCGGTCGACAGCCTCTATTCGCCGGTCAAGAAGTGCTCCTACAAGGTGGAAAACACCCGCGAAGGCCAGGTTCTTGACTACGACAAGCTGACGCTGAACATCGAAACCGATGGTTCGGTCAGCGGCGAGGATGCCGTGGCCTACGCAGCCCGCATTCTTCAGGACCAGCTCGGCGTCTTCGTCAACTTCGACGAGCCGCAGAAGGAAGTTCACGAGGAAACCGTCGCAGAACTCGCTTTCAACCCGTCGCTTCTCAAGAAGGTCGACGAGCTGGAACTGTCGGTGCGCTCGGCAAACTGCCTGAAGAACGACAACATCGTCTACATCGGCGACCTGATTCAGAAGACCGAAGCCGAAATGCTCCGGACTCCGAACTTTGGCCGCAAGTCACTCAACGAGATCAAGGAAGTGCTCGCTTCCATGGGCCTGCATCTGGGAATGGAAGTTCCGTCCTGGCCGCCGGAAAACATCGAAGATCTCGCCAAGCGTTACGAAGACCAATATTAAACCGTCAAACGGCAGGCATGTGCCTGCATGTGAAGGAGACAGGCCATGCGCCACGGAAATTCAGGCCGCAAGCTGAACCGTACCTCGAGCCACCGCAAGGCGATGTTCGCCAACATGGCGGCTTCGCTCATCGAACATGAGCAGATCGTGACCACCTTGCCCAAGGCCAAGGAAATTCGTCCGATCGTCGAAAAGCTCGTCACGCTCGGCAAGCGCGGCGATCTGCATGCCCGCCGTCAGGCGATCTCGCAGATCCGCGACAACGATGCCGTTCGCAAGCTGTTCGATGCCATCGCAACCCGCTACGCCACCCGCAACGGCGGCTATATCCGCATCATGAAGGCCGGTTTCCGCACCGGCGACAACGCGCCGATGGCCGTTGTCGAGTTCGTCGACCGTGACGTCGACGCCCGTGGCGCCAAGGACCGCGCCCGCGTGGCTCTGGAAGCCGCCAACGAAGACGAAGCCGCGTAAGCTGCTCTCATCTGGCACAAACGTGAAGAAAAGGCCGGGTGCTTCAAGCGCCCGGCCTTTTTGCGTGTGAGGCAGTGTTGATGATTGCGAAGCGAGTGCCGGAATGGGCTGGATCTATTCGGTTCGAGGGCTTTCGCCAGCCACCCTGCCGTAAGCCGGTCGCTTGCCACGCTTCCACGCCATGAAACGCGGCCGTGCCAGCCGCCAGCCGATCAGCACCGCGATAATCCCGGCATAGATCAGCTGTTCCGGCCCGATCACCTTGACCGACAGGCAGTAATGCAGCGCTCCGGCGGCGGCGATCGGATAGATCAGCCGGTGCAATTGGACCCATCGCGGTCCAAGCGTGCGGATCGACCAGCGGTTGGATGTCAGCGCCAGCGGGATCAGAAGAACGAAGGCGGCCATGCCGATGGTGATGAACCAGCGCTTGAAGATGTCCTCGACGATCACGTCAATCGCCAGCCGCTTGTCGAGGATCATGTAGGCGAGGAAATGCATCGTCACATACCAGAAGGCCAACAGGCCCAGCGCCCGGCGGTAACGCACCCAGTTGACGCCGAAGAGATCCCTGATTGGCGAGATCAACAGCGTCAGGATCAGGAACCTCAGCGCCCATTCGCCAAGCAGATGCTCGAAGATCTTGA
Organism: Alphaproteobacteria bacterium; assembly: GCA_018829385.1. Taxonomy (GTDB): domain Bacteria; phylum Pseudomonadota; class Alphaproteobacteria; order Rhizobiales; family Rhizobiaceae; genus Hoeflea. Next base: position 2,068 of record JAHJUC010000549.1, on the reverse strand, counting down.
CCGGATTGCCAACCAGCTGGCCGGTGGCTCCCAGATAGAATGTCCACACCGCGGGCAGCAGGCCGAGCGCATAGAGCGCCCAGACCGATGCCGTGTGATGCCGCTTCGGCAGGGCGGGGACCTGCATGATCAGAAATTCGCCTTCAGGTCCATGCCGTCATAAAGGCTCGCCACCTCGTCGCCATAGCCGTTGAACGGCAGCGTCGGCCGGTCGTTTGAGCCGAAGAAGCCTCCGCCGCCGACACGGTTTTCCGTTGCCTGGCTCCAGCGTGGATGATCGACGTCCGGATTGACGTTGGCATAAAAGCCGTATTCGTTCGGCGCCAGCCGGTTCCAGGTCGTCACCGGCTGCTCCTCGGTCAGGGTGATCCGGACGATCGACTTGATCCCCTTGAACCCGTATTTCCAGGGCACCACCAGGCGGACCGGCGCGCCGTTCTGGTTGGGCAGCGTCTTGCCATACATGCCGAGCGACAGGATGGTGAGCGGATGGCGGGCCTCGTCGAGTCTCAGACCCTCGACATAGGGCCAGGGCAGGGGCTGGAAGGCCCCGCGCTGCCCGGGCATTTCCTCGGGCCGCACCACGGTCTCGAACGCCACATATTTGGCGCTGCCCAGTGGCTCGACCTGGTCGAGAAGGCTCGCGAGCGGGAAGCCGATCCAGGGGATCACCATCGACCAGGCCTCGACACAGCGCATCCGGTAGATGCGTTCCTCGAGCCCGAGCGCCATCAGTGCGTCGAGATCGAACTCGGCCGGCCTTGCCACCATGCCGTCGACCATGATGCTCCAGGGACGGGGATTGAAGTCTCCGGATTTGGCCGCCGGGTCGGCCTTGCCGGTGCCGAATTCGTAGAAATTGTTGTAGCTGGTCGCATCCGCTTCCGGCGTCAGCTCTTCACCGGGATCATAGCCGCCGGGCTTGGCTTCGAGCGCTTCGGTCCCGAAGGCCAGGCCCGGCGCCGCAAGCGCAAGCCCGCCGGCCGCTGCCATGCGCAGGATATCCCGCCGCTGGAAATAGCTGGCTTCCGGGGTGATCTGGGATCCGGGGATGGCGAGGGGACGATATGGTCGCATGGCGGCAAAGCTCCTTGGGGTGTGCTGAGCGAATGGACGGCGCAAGTTGCGCATGTCTTCCTGTATTGAAGATATACCAAAGCCGGGCGAGGCAAAGCACACGGCCGACCACAATTTCGTGTAGAGATGGTGATCGGGCCGGTGAAAGCCGCCGCACGGACCGGTGGCTGGTTTTGTTTCCCAGGTCTTGCGATCGCAACCCGCCCTGCCATGAAGCCGTCAAACTGATGATGACTTTGGTGTCCCAGTCAGGCCATAGTGGCCCAAATCACTGAGGATTTTCGTCATGATTCCAAATCGCTCGCGCTTGCGCGTCGTTTCGCTTGTTCTCCTGGCCATTTGCGTCCTGACAGTGCCTGCGCTGCTGCCGGCGACGGCGCAGACCACGGCGGAAGACTCGCTGACCGACAGCATCGGGAAGATTTTCCGCGGCGTCATCGGCGAGGCGGAGGACAAGAGTGCTCCGGAATCCGCGCAGGCGCCGGTTGTTGAACCGCGGCGCGAGCCGCCGCGGTCCCGCCCGGACATGATGCAGTCCTTCTCGCCGCTGGTGAAGGCCACGGCGCCGGCCGTGGTCAATGTCTATGCCGACCGCCTGGTCCAACGCAGCCTGTCTCCCTTTGCCGGAGATCCGTTCTTCGAGCAGTTCTTCGGCCAGCGCATGCCCAACCGCACCGAGAAGCAGTCCTCCCTCGGGTCCGGTGTGATCGTTCAGGCCGACGGCATCGTTGTCACCAACAACCACGTCATCGAAGGCGCCGATGACGTGCGGGTGGCGCTGGCAGATGGCCGCGAATTTCAAAGTCGGGTTCTGCTCAAGGACGAGCGGTTCGATCTCGCGATCCTGCAGATCGAAGGCAAGGGGCCATTCCCGATTGTCGAGTTCGGCGACACCGACACCACCGAGGTGGGAGACATCGTGCTGGCCATCGGCAATCCGTTCGGCGTCGGCCAGACGGTGACCAGCGGCATCGTCTCGGCGCTGGCCCGC
>JAHJUC010000548.1 GCA_018829385.1 Alphaproteobacteria bacterium | reverse complement strand
TTCAGATAAAGTTCCACGGTGTAGATCCCCAAGCCCTCCTGCATTCGTCACAGAAGGAAAATAGGTGGCCGGATTTTACTCCGCCCGCGGCCGGACTATTCCGCCGCTACCGTGGCCGACTTTTGCACCGCCGCTCTCAACGCGGAGGGTCTGACAATCCTCACGGAGCAGATCGAAAGCCGCAAGAAGAAGCGCAACGACATCGAAAAGGACACGATGATCGCGGTGCGCATGAAGAACCTCGAGGCGGAAAAGCGATCACTCGAGATCCAGCGCGACACCGAGTATGCGCGGCTGTCGCACGAGGCGGAAGTCGCCATCCAGCGGGCTCAACGCAAGGCGGAAATCTCCAATGAGAACGCCACCCGCGAGCGCGAGATCGAGACTGTCAAATTGAAGGAGCGCGAAACCGTCGAGCGGGCCCGCATCGAGATGGAGCAGGAAATCGAGCGCATCGACATCAAGCGCAAGGAAGCCCTGCAGATCGAGGAGCAAGCGCGCGAAATCGCCGTCGCCGGGAAGTCGAGGGAGCGTTCGGAAGCCCAGGCAATCGCCGAGGCCGCGCGCGGCAAGATGGTGGAGGCGCAGGAAAAGGTGCAGACACTTCGCGACACCGAGATCGCCACGCGCCAGAAGGCCATCGAACTGCTCGAGGCCCAGAAGGTGGCCGAGGCCGAAGGTGCGCGCAACCGGATCCTCGCCGAGGCCGACAAGGTTGTGGCGAAGGACCGTGCCGACGCCGACCGGATCGCGGTCGCGGCGCTGGCCGAGCGCTACAAGGTCGAGGCCGAGGGCAAGCAGAAGCTCAACGAGGCCGAGAACATCCGCTCGGACGCCAACCGCCGCAGCGGCCTGCACAAGGCGCTGGTGGAGAACCTGCCGGCCATCATCCGCGAGAGCGTCAAGCCGATGGAGAAGATCGAAGGAATCAAGATCCTGCATGTCGACGGACTGCCGGGCTTCTCGGGCGGCGGCTTCTCCGCCGGCCCGGGCGGAGCCGATGGTTCGGATGGCGGTGGAACGGGACCGCGGGACGGCAATCTTGCCGAACAGGTCGTCTCTTCGGCCCTCAGGTACCGTTCGCAGGCCCCCTTCGTCGATCAGCTTCTGGGTGAGATCGGCATGAGCGCGGACAATGTGCACCGCACGCACACGCTCCAGGACCTCTCCAAGATTGTCTACAGCGAACCGAGTGCGCCGGACGCCAAGTCGGCCAAGAGCGCCGCGGCGGGGAAAGGCAAGCCGTCCGGCAAGGCGCCGGCGGAATAACAGTAAGCCGGATGACGGGGCGCACAGTTCTCCGTCGTCTACAACCGGAGAGGTTTGAATGTCCAAGCCAGCGATGGTCGAGCGCGACCTGCTTGTCTTCTCTATCTGGGCGGTGCTCGGTTTGGGCGGACTGGCCCTGCTTCTCGAGGGGTTTTCGCGGGATTCCTATCTCGTCTCGCTTGCAGGCACCGGGGCGCTCGTGGCGGCGTTTGTCGCCCATATGGTGGTCAACGCGGTCTTTGACTGCGGGTTCAGGCCCGGCGAGGCCGCGCTCGGGATTTCCGCCTTCGGGGCATTGGCGCTTGCCTTCATCGGTGGCTGGGCCGTGGGAGGGCTGTCGCTCGCCGACTACTGGTCGGGGCTGACGCTGTTGGCGACGCTCGCCTTCGGGCTGCCTGCCTATCTAGCAACCCGCTACGGGCTCAGGGGTGCGTTTTCGCGGTTTCATGTCAGACACACAGACGACGGAAAGCCCGCAGCATGACAGGCATTGCCTATTCGGTCTGGCTCCCGCTCTTCGCGCTCCTCTATGGCGCGGTGATGCTCTACTGGGTGCGTGCGGCGGTCAACGAGTCCACGGCCGGCGACGGCTTCTTTTCGGCGAGCCACGCGCTCGCGCCGTGGATATCCGCGCTGGTCATCGCCGGGGCCAGCATGTCAGGCTGGTTCGTGCTCGGCGGCAGCCAGCAGATCGCGGCGCAGGGATTTCAGATGCCGGCGCTGATCGTCGGCGGGGTGCTTCTGGCGCTGCCCGGCACGCTCTTCTTCAAGCGGCTCTGGTTCGTGGCCGAACGGATGCGGGTTTCCTCGCAGGCCGAGGTATTCCGCGTCTACTACCACAGTCCGTTCCTCGTCGCGGCTTCGGTCGCGGTGGCGCTTCTGTTCGCCATCGGCTTTGCCGGATTGCAGATCCGGGCGATCTCCGAGTTCGCGGAACTGATGACCGGCGGCGCCGTTTCGAGGCTCACAGCCAGCGTCGTGCTCGGCTTCATGCTGTTTGCCGGGGCCGGGATCGGCGGCATGCGCGCTATCGGCTATTTCGGCGTGGTGCAAACTGTTCTCGCCTTTGCGGCCATCGTGGTGCTTTCCGGCTTCGCGCTGATCTGGAGCGGCGGATTCGCGGCGCTCAATTCCGGACTTCTGGAGCTTTCGGCGACGGAAGGCTCAGCCGGGTTGTTCAGCGTCAGCGGGGTGATCCGCTTCACCGCCGGCCTCGGTCGTGGCGGCGAACTGGGCGAGGCCAATACGGCGCTTGCAAACCTCAGTTTCGCTTTCGCGCTGATGGGTTTCCAGGCAAGTCCGCTGGTGCTGAAACTGGTGTTCTCAACCCGCAGCCCGAACGGGATCGCCGCCGGACAGACCTGGGTGACAGCAGGCTTCTTCGGCGCGATCATTGCCTTCTGCATTGCACTCACGGGCGCGGCAGGGCTTGCAAATCCGAATCTCGGACTTGGCGGCCTCCTTGGGGCGCTGCAGACGAATTCACCCTGGTTCGCGGCCTGGATTTTCATCGGCGTCGCCGCCGGGGTGCAGCTGCTCGCGGGACTGGCGCTCTTTGCCGCGGGCGAAGGCCTGATCCGGCACATTTACCGGCCCTATTTCAATTCGCGCCTGAGCAAGCGCGGCGCGATCACCCTGACCCGCATTGCGATCGCGGTGCTTGCGCTGATTGCCATGGTGATGGAGAACCTGACGCCGGTCACACTGTCCGCGCTGGCGGCTCTCGCCCTGCCGATGGCCTTTCAGCTGTGGACGCCGCTCCTGGGGGTGACCTGGCTTTCCTGGATCACCCGTCCGGCGGCGGTGACGGGAGTGGGATTCGGATTCGCCGGCGTGCTGCTGACCGAACCGCTGGGGTATCAGGTCCTGTCCTTCTTCGGGCTGGAGCTTCCTTGGGGTCGCTGGCCCTGGACCATTCACTCCGCGCTCTGGGGAATGGCCGCCAACGTCGCGGCCGTGCTGATCATCTCGGCGATCACCAACCGCGATGCGCTGGGCGCGGAAGCGCGCGAGGTCCGCATGCTGTTTTCGGGCCGTCTCGCCATGTCGGACAAGGCCGGCACGCTCAGTTCGACCGCGTGGTCGGTGACGCTCGCCTGGTTCTTTCTTGCTGTCGGTCCCGGGCTGATCTTCGGCAACGCCGCCTTCGTCGCGCCGGGCGAAGCGGGGCCGGTCTGGCTCCTCGGCATGCCCTCGATCTGGGCCTGGTCGCTGGCCGGCTGGATCAGCGGCGTCGGGCTGATCTGGTTTCTCTCCTACAAGATGGAGATGGCAAGCCCTGTCCATGTCGCGATACCGCCCTACGAGCCGCCCTTGCGGCTGACCAGGGACAAGACCGCCCAGGAGCAGGAGCGGGTGCGGACGCTCATGCTGACGGGAGCGATCGGGTTCGTTCTGGCGGTGCTGCTCGCGTTCAGTTTCGGGGGCTGATGGCCCGCTATTATCGGAGGATACGATGAATCCATTCACCTTCAACACCTCGAAGTCGATCCAGTTCGGCGCAGGCGCGCTCAACCGCATCGGCGAACTGGTCAGGGCGCAGATCGGCGATCGGGTGATGCTGGTCACCGACCCGGGCATGATGTCGACCGGCATCGTCGACCGGACCTTGAAGATCCTTTCCGACGCCGGCGTCCGCGTTGAACTGTTCAAGGATGTCGAGGCCGATCCTCCGGAAGCCGTGATCCTCAAGGCAACGGAGCAGGCGAAGGCGGCGGATATTGCCGGCGTCGTCGGTCTCGGCGGCGGCTCGTCGCTCGATGTGGCCAAGCTTGTCGCGTTGCTGGCGCTCGGCAGGGAGGAATTGAAGGACGTCTACGGCGTAGGCAACGTCAAGGGCCCGCGGCTGCCCCTGATCCTGGTGCCGACGACTTCGGGGACGGGGTCGGAGGTGACCCCGATCTCGATCGTGACGACCGGCACCAACCAGAAGATGGGAGTCGTCACCCCGGTGATCCTGCCCGATATCGCGCTGCTCGACCCGGAGCTTACCTACGGCCTGCCTGCGCATGTGACGGCGGCCACGGGCATCGACGCAATGGTTCACGCGATCGAGGCCTATGCCTCGGCGAGCGGCAACAACAATCCGGTCTCGCGCCTGCTCGCCACCCAGGCGCTCAGCATGATGGGGCGCTCGATCCTCAAGGCGGTGCACGAGGGCTCGGACGCCGAGGCGCGCTCGGACATGCTGCTCGGCTCGATGCTTGCCGGTCAGGCTTTCGCCAATTCGCCGGTGGCAGCCGTCCACGCGCTCGCCTATCCGCTGGGCGGGCACTTCCACATTCCGCATGGGCTTTCCAACGCGCTGGTGTTGCCGCATGTGCTCCGGTTCAATGTGGTGACGTCGCCGCAACCCTATGCGGAGCTTGCGCCTTACGCCTTTCCCGACCTCGCGGAGCTTGAAGGGCAGGCGCGCGCGGCGGCGTTCTGCGACCGGCTCGCGGACCTTTCCCGCGATTGCGGCCTTCAACCCAATCTACGGGCCATGGGCATCCCGGAGGATATCCTGCCCAGATTGGCTTCGGACGCGATGAACCAGACCCGGCTTCTGGTCAACAATCCGCGCCCGGTGACCGAAGCGGACGCATTGGCGATTTATCGCGCCGCCTACTGACGGACATGTAAGAAAAGGATCAGTCATGACGCTTTCCCTCTCCGATCCGGCCTTGCTCGAAACCCGCGCCTTCCTCGGCGGCGAATGGACCAGCGGCTCAAAGACCTTCAAGGTCAACAATCCAGCTACCGGCGACCTGGTCGCTGAAGTGGCCGACCTGACCGCCGAGGACACCAGGAAAGCGATCGACATCGCCTACGAGGCGCAGAAGACCTGGAGGGCGAAGACCGCCAAGGAACGCTGCGCGATCCTGCTCAAGTGGAACGACCTCCTGCTCGAGAACCAGGAGGATCTGGCGAAGATCCTGACGGCCGAGATGGGCAAGCCGCTGGCCGAAGCCAGGGGCGAAATCGCCTATGGTGCATCCTTTATCCAATGGTTCGCCGAAGAGGGTCGCCGGGTTTATGGCGACGTCATCCCGGGCCACCAGGCCGACAAGCGCATCATTGTCATCAAGCAGCCGATCGGTGTCGTCGGCTCCATCACGCCGTGGAACTTCCCCAACGCGATG
>JAHJUC010000075.1 GCA_018829385.1 Alphaproteobacteria bacterium | reverse complement strand
CGCCGCCTCGCCGCTGTTCCAGGGCACCATGATCCATGGCCGCCGCTTCCAGTTCGAAGACCTCATGGAAGTCTTCCTCAAACGGCTCGAGGCCTATGCCGGCGACAACTGGCCGCAGCCGGTCAGGCGCGTCGTCACCGGACGTCCGGTGCATTTCGCCGGCGCAAGGCCGGACCCGGATCTTGCCCTCAGGCGCTACAACGAGGCGCTCACCCGCATGGGTTTCCCCGAACTGCACTATGTCTACGAACCGGTCGCCGCCGCCTTCTATTTCGCGCAGAACCTCAAGCAGGACGCCACCGTTCTGGTGGCCGATTTCGGCGGCGGCACCAGCGACTTCTCGCTCATCCGCTTTGAAACCGAAGGCGGGCGCATCCGCGCCACCCCGGTCGGCCACTCGGGCGTCGGCGTTGCCGGCGACCAGTTCGATGCGCGCATCATCGATCATCTGGTCGCGCCCGAAATCGGCAAGGGCAGCCAGTTCGTAAGCTTCGGCAAGCGGCTCGACGTGCCCGGCAGCTACTATGCCAACTTCTCCCGCTGGAATCAGCTGTCGATCTTCAAGACGACGAAGGAATACGCCGACCTCAAGGGGCTGGTGCGCCAGGCGGTCGAACCGGAAAAGCTCGAACTGTTCGTCGACCTGATCGAGCATGACGAGGGCTACCGGCTCAACCAGGCGGTGTCCGCCACCAAGATGGCGCTGTCTTCGGACGAGGAAGCGGTTTTCCGGTTCGAGCCGCTCGGAAGGGCAGGCGAGAAACAGGTGCTGCGCCGGGATTTCGAGAGCTGGATTTCAGGCGATCTCGACCGCATCGAGGCGGCGCTGGATGAGGTGCTGGACAAGACCCGGACCGCGCCGGAAGCGGTCGACAAGGTGTTCCTGACCGGCGGCACCTCGTTTGTCCCGGCAGTTCGCCGCATCTTCTCCGAGCGCTTTGCGTCAGACCGCATCGAGACCGGCGGCGAGCTGATCTCGATCGCCCACGGCCTGGCGCTGATCGGCGAACGCGACGACATCGAACAATGGACCGTGCCGGTTTCGGGGTGACCGAAGGCGCCCTCCGCCGATCGAATCGCCCGGATATGGCGGTTCCGCGCCCTTCGCACTTGCAAAACCCCGCCGTTGCCTGTAAGCGGGCCTCATTCCACACGTGGGGCATGGGTCGGTCCGGGAGAAATCCGGATTGGTCCGCCGGTGGCGCATAGCGCTCACGCCCTGCGGAGGTTCAACCGGAAACAGGAGTAAAAGGCATGGCATTGCCGGAATTTTCCATGCGCCAGCTGCTTGAAGCAGGCGTGCACTTCGGACACCAGACTCACCGCTGGAACCCGAAAATGAAGCCGTACATCTTCGGCGCTCGCAACAATCTTCACATTCTCGACCTTGGCCAGACCGTTCCGATGCTCAATCAGGCATTGAAGCTGGTCTCCGACACCGTGTCCAAGGGCGGCCGCGTGCTGTTCGTCGGCACCAAGCGTCAGGCTGCCGAGATCGTTGCCGATGCCGCATCGCGCTCGGCCCAGTATTACGTCAACGCCCGCTGGCTCGGCGGCATGCTGACCAACTGGAAGACCATTTCTCATTCGATCCAGCGTCTGCGCAAGCTCGACGAGATCCTCTCGGCCGAAGCCTCGGGCTTCACCAAGAAGGAACGCCTCAATCTTGAGCGCGAGCGTGAAAAGCTCAACCGCGCGCTCGGCGGCATCCGCGACATGGGCGGCACGCCTGACCTGATGTTCGTCATCGACACCAACAAGGAAGGCATCGCCATCCAGGAAGCCAAGCGTCTTGGCATTCCGGTTGTTGCGATCATCGATTCCAACTGCGATCCCGACGTTGTCGATTACCCGATCCCGGGCAATGACGACGCCAGCCGCGCCATTTCGCTCTACTGCGATCTGATCAGCCGCGCCTGCATCGACGGCATCGCCCGTCAGCAGGGTGCATCGGGCGTTGATCTGGGCGCCATGGATGCTCCTGTCGAGCCTGCGCTCGAAGAAGCCGCACCTGCGGAAGCTCCCGCGGAAGCATAATTCCGGGTTTCGGACAAAACCGGCCCGGCCAAGCCACAGCGCTTTGCCGGGCTGTCACATTTCAATGGCATGTTGATATGCCGTCAGGCGATTTGGGATTCGATACCGCGGTTGCGGCCGGACCGGACGCCCCAGAATAAAGAGGCTGTTATGAGCATTACCGCTGCAATGGTGAAAGAGCTGCGCGACAAGACCGGCGCCGGCATGATGGACTGCAAGAAGGCACTCGGCGAGACCGATGGCAATATGGAAGCGGCAATCGACTGGCTGCGCGCCAAGGGCATCGCCAAGGCCGACAAGAAGTCCGGCCGCACCGCTGCCGAAGGCCTGATCGCGGTCGCCTCCGAAGGCAACTCGGCGGTCGTGGTTGAAGTCAACTCGGAAACCGACTTTGTCGCCCGCAACGACGGCTTCCAGGATCTGGCCCGTTCGATCGCTTCGGTCGCCATGTCGACCGATGGCTCGGCTGACGCCGTTTCCGCCGCCACCGTGCCGTCGACCGGCAAGTCGGTCACCGACACCGTCAAGGATGCGATCGCCCACATCGGCGAAAACATGAACTTCCGCCGTTCGGCCAAGCTGTCCGTCGATGACGGCATCGTCGCCACCTACGTGCACAATGCCGTCGCCGATGGTCTTGGCAAGCTCGGCGTGATCGTCGCCGTCAAGTCGACCGGCAACAAGGACGCGCTGGCCGCCATCGGCCGCCAGGTCGCCATGCACATCGCCGCCACCAACCCGCTGGCGCTGACTTCTGAAGATGTCGATGCCGCGGTCGCCGATCGCGAGCGCAACGTGTTCATCGAGCAGGCCCGCGAATCGGGCAAGCCGGAAGCCATCATCGAAAAGATGGTCGAAGGCCGCATGCGCAAGTTCTACGAGGAAGTGGCCCTTCTCTCGCAGGCTTTCGTCATGAACCCCGACCAGACCGTCGGCGAGGCCGTCAAGGCTGCTGCGGCTGACGCCGGCGCTCCTGTCGAAGTTACCGGCTTCGTGCGCTTCCAGCTTGGTGAAGGCATCGAGAAGGAAGAGAGCGACTTCGCCGCTGAAGTGGCAGCCGCCGTAAAGGGCTGACACGGACCGCCTTCGCGGCGCATTGTGGAAAAACCCGAAGGGCATCGCGTGACAACGCGATGCCCTTCGTGTATCCGGGCCTGACACATCAGATCCGGATCAATTCATGTCCCCAGCACCCCTTTTCAAACGCGTCCTCCTCAAAGCCTCCGGTGAAGCCCTGATGGGCGAGCAGGGATTTGGCATCGATGTCGCAGTGTGCGACCGGATCGCCGCCGATATCGCCGAGGTTCGCGGCATGGGCGTCGAGGTCGGTGTGGTTGTCGGCGGCGGTAATATCTTCCGTGGCGTCGCGGTAGCCTCCAAGGGTGGCGACCGTGTCACCGGCGATCACATGGGCATGCTGGCGACCGTCATCAATGCGCTGGCCCTGGCCACCTCCCTGCGCAAGCTCGGCATCGACACCGAGGTGCTCTCGGCCATCTCCATGCCGGAAATCTGCCAGAGCTTCTCGCAGCGCGCCGCCCTGCATCATCTGGAAAAGGGCAGGGTGGTGATTTTCGCCGGCGGCACCGGCAACCCGTTCTTCACCACCGATTCCGCCGCCGCCCTGCGCGCCGCCGAAATGGGCGCCGAAGCCATTCTCAAGGGCACCCAGGTCGACGGCATCTATTCGGCCGACCCGAAGAAGCACCCCGACGCGGTCCGGTTCGACAATATCACCCATGACGAAGTGCTCAACAAGGGGCTTGCCGTCATGGACGTCGCAGCCGTTGCACTGGCGCGCGAGAATTCCATTCCGATTGTTGTCTTTTCGATCCATGAAAAGGGCGCATTTGCCAAGATCATGGTCGGCGAAGGCCGGGCAACCATCGTTCGCGATCATTAGTCGCGGGTCAGTGCGAGGAGCGCGCCCAGCGATGAAAACTTGGTTATCTGCAGGAAGGACTGGCGATGAGTGAAGGCGCTGACTTGAAAGAACTCAAACGTCGCATGGAAGGCGCAATCGCTGCCTTCAAGAGCGATATTGCATCCTTGCGAACCGGACGTGCGTCAGCCAACGTGCTCGACCCGGTGATGGTCGAGGCCTACGGCTCCCGCGTGCCGCTCAACCAGGTCGCCAACGTCACCGTGCCTGAGCCGCGCATGCTCGGCGTCTCGGTCTGGGACAAGCAGATGGTCGGCGCCGTCGACCGCGGCATCCGCGAGGCCAATCTCGGCCTTAACCCGATCGTCGACGGCCAGAACCTCAGGATTCCGCTGCCCGAACTCAACGAGGAGCGCCGCAAGCAGCTCGTCAAGGTATCGCACACCTATGCCGAGAACGCCCGTATCGCCATCCGCAACGTGCGCCGTGACGGCATGGACACGCTCAAGAAGGCGGAGAAGGACGGCGACATCAGCCAGGACGACAGCCGTCGCGAAGCTGATCAGGTCCAGAAGATGACCGACGAGAAGATTGCCGAGATCGATCACTTGCTGGTCGAAAAGGAAAAGGAAATCATGCAGGTTTAGGCGCGACTCGCGTTACAAGTCGGGAAATGGCCATACCAATGCGATCCGAAACACCCACCACCAGTCCGCGGCACGTTGCCATCATCATGGATGGCAATGGCCGCTGGGCCAATGCACGGGGTTTGCCGCGGACAGCCGGTCACCGGGCCGGTGTCGAGCGGGTTCGCGAGGCCGTGCGCACCGCCATCGAGGCGGGGATCGACTATCTGACGCTGTTTGCCTTTTCTTCCGAAAACTGGAACAGGCCGCAACAGGAAGTCTCTGACCTTATGGGGCTTTTGCGGTTCTTCATCCGCAGGGATCTGGCGGAACTGCACCGCGAGAACGTCTGCATCAAGGTGATCGGCTGCCGCCAGACCATCCAGCCCGACATCCGTGCGTTGCTCAATGAGGCCGAAGACCGGACCCGCGACAACACCGGCATAACCCTGGTCATCGCCTTCAACTACGGCGCCCGCGACGAGCTGGTGCGTGCGGTCCGCAAGATTGCCGAAGCAGTGCGTGCCGGCGACATGGACGTCGCCGCCATCGACGAGGCGGCCATCGCCGCCCGCATCGATACCGCCGGCATCCCGGATCCCGACCTGGTGATCCGCACCAGCGGCGAGCAGCGGCTTTCCAACTTCCTGCTGTGGCAGGCCGCCTATTCCGAATTCGTCTTCATGCCGTGCCTGTGGCCGGATTTCGATCGCGCCGCCTTCCTCGATGCGCTCGCCGAATATGGCCGCCGCGACCGCCGCTATGGCGCCGTCTCCGCACCCGATCTCGCGGTCGGCTCCTGATGTCGCGCGAGCTCAGGCTGCGCATCATCTCCGGGGTGATCCTCGGCGTTCTGGTTCTGGCCGCCACATTCGTCGGCGGCATCTGGTTCAGAAGCCTGGCCGTCCTGATCATGGTGCTGATGCATTACGAGTTCTCGACAATCACCAACGCGCCGGTCAGGGCGCCGCTCGCCAACGCGATTGGCTGGATGGCCGTCCTCGCCACGGCCGTGTTCATCCTGACATCGCTGCCGTCGATGGCCCTGGCGGCGATCTTCATCGGTGGCTGCGGCGCGATCCTGGCGGGCGTGACCCGCGGTGGCGGTCTCTGGTCGGCGACGGCGGTGTTCTATGCCGGTTTTTCAGGCCTGGCGCTTGCCGAAATCCGCGGTGAGGGCCATTTTGGCCTGTTTGCCATGCTGTTCATCTTCGCCATTGTCTGGGCCACCGACATTCTGGCCTATTTCTGCGGAAGGGCGCTGGGCGGACCCAAGCTGGCGCCGCGGATATCGCCCGGCAAGACCTGGTCCGGTGCGCTTTTCGGCGCGGCCGCGGGTGTCGGGGCCGGCGTCGGCGTGGCGCTGATCATCCGCCAGGGCGGCGGGCTCATGATCCCGTTGATCGCCCTGCTGCTCTCCGTCGCGTCCGAAATCGGCGACCTGTTTGAATCCTGGGTCAAGCGCCGATTCGGCGCCAAGGATTCAAGCCGGCTCATTCCCGGCCATGGCGGCGTGATGGATCGTGTCGACGGTCTTGTCTTCGCCGCATTTGCGGCATTCCTGCTGGGTAACCTTCTGCCGCTTGCCGATCATGCCGGCGTCGCCGACGAGCTTGCGGCAAGGTTGCTCGGTTTATAAGTCGTCCGGAAGGGCGGCTTCGAACGCTCTGAACCAAATGGACGCCGGCATGTCGCCTCATGCATGTCAGCGTCGTGAAAGGATCCGATCTCATGGAATTTCTGACCTCATCGGCTGGAAACATCCTCAGCGCCCTGCCGCCGTTTCTGCTGGTGCTCACCATCGTGGTCTTTTTCCATGAGCTGGGGCACTACCTCGTCGGCCGCTGGTGCGGCATCAAGGCAGACGTCTTCTCCGTCGGCTTCGGCCCCGAACTGATCGGCCGGACCGACAGCAACGGCACCAGGTGGAAGCTCTCGCTGATACCGCTCGGCGGCTACGTCAAGTTCCGCGGCGACGAGAACGCCACCAGCTTGCCCACCGGCAGCGGTGTGGCGGCGCTCAGCGATGAAGAGCGCGCGGGATCCTTCCCCGGAGCCGCCTTGTGGCGCCGCGCCGCGACCGTTGCGGCCGGACCCGTGGCCAATTTCATTCTTGCGATCGCCATTTTCGCGGTGATGTTCAGCGTCAACGGCCGCGTCATCGCAGACCCCGTGGTGGCCCAGGTCCAGCCCGGAAGCGCCGCCGAAGCCGCCGGCATCCTGGCGGGTGACCGCTTCGTCGCCATCGACGGCGTCGAGGTCGAGATCTTCGACGACGTGCAGCGCTATGTCAGCGTGCGACCGGAAGTGCCGATCACCGTCACCCTCGACCGCCAGGGCAGCATGGTCGATGTCACCCTGACGCCGGCGCGCACCGAAATCTCCGATACCTTCGGCAACAAGATGGAAGTCGGCCGCATCGGTGTCGTCACCAACAATGATGCCGGCAACTTCCGGGTCCGGGAGTACGGACCGCTTGAAGCGGTCAGCGAGGGCGTTGCCCAAAGCTGGTATATCGTCACCCGGACGGTCGATTATATCGGCAATATCCTCACCGGGCGCGAGAAGGCCGATCAGCTTGGCGGCCCGATCCGGGTGGCGAAATATTCCAAGGACATGTCGACGCTCGGCATCGGAGCGCTGATCCAGCTTGCGGCGGTGCTCTCGGTCTCCATCGGCCTGCTCAATCTCATGCCGGTTCCGATGCTCGACGGCGGCCATCTGGTGTTCTACGCCATCGAGGCTGTCCGCGGACGCCCCCCTGGCGAGGTTGCCCAGGAATGGGCCTATCGCTTTGGCCTGACGGTTGTATTGGCGCTCATGCTGTTTGCCACTTGGAACGACGTATCCATGCTGGTCGGTTGATATCGGGGCGCAGGCTGTGCTAACGGTTTGTTTACCTTGATAATGGGTAGACGTGGCCAAATCGCCACGTCTGCAAAGGAAGTAAACAGAAATTAACTCCGTCCCTTGCTTGTATGGCAAAAGCGGGTAAAACGGGCACCAGTCATGACTCACGATGTGTGTCGCCGTTTGGGGCATCCGAGTAGTAAAAAGGTAATAAGATCAATGAAGGCCGGTTCAAACCTTTTGAACGCTGTGTCAGCAGTTGCGCTGACGGCGGGGATCGTTGTGACAGGGGCGGGCGCTGTGACGCTTGCGGGCGTTACGGTAGCGGAGGCCGCGGTCGTCAGTCGTATTGATGTTCGGGGCAATTCCCGCGTGGACGCATCCACCGTGCGCGGCAATCTGACAATCTCGCCCGGCTCCAGCTTCAGCAACAGCGACATCGACGATTCGGTGAAGCGGCTGTTTGCGACGGGTCTGTTTTCGGACGTCCAGATCAGTGTCTCCGGCTCGACCCTGATCGTCACCGTCGCTGAGAACCAGATCATCAACCAGGTTGTGTTCAACGGCAACAAGAAGATCAAGGACGCCGCTCTGAAGAATGTGGTCCAGAGCCGCCAGCTCGGCGCCTACAACGATCTCATTCTGCAGGCAGACGTTCAGGCGATTCGCGATGCCTATTCGGCTGTAGGGCGCAGCGATGCGACCGTGACCACTCGCATCGTTCCGGTCGACGGCGGCCGCGTCAACATCGCCTTCGAGATCAACGAAGGCGATCGGACCAAGATTTCCTCGATCAACTTTGTCGGCAATCAGGCTTTTGGCGACGGTCGCCTGGCCGATGTCATCACCACCAAGAAGTCCGGCCTGCTGTCGTTCCTGAGCCGCAAGGACGTCTATGACGAGGACAAGCTGCGCGCCGACGAGGAGTTGCTGCGGCGGTTCTATTACAACCGCGGTTACGCCGACTTCCGGGTGATCTCGTCGTTTGCCGAGCTCGATGAAGCCAACAACGAATATGTTGTGACCATCACGGTGGAAGAGGGCGAGCGTTACGTGTTTGGCGATGTCAGCATCGAGAGCACCGTGCCCGGCATCGATTCCGACTCTCTCAAGGGGCTGATCCAGACCCGCAGCGGTTCTGTCTACAGCGCCAAGGATGTCGAAGACACGATCATGTCGATCTCCGACCGTGTCGCCACCCAGGGCTACCCGTTTGCCCAGATCACCCCGCGTGGTGATCGTGACTACAACAACCGCACAATTTCCGTGGTCTATCTGGTCGACGAGGGCACTCGTGCCTATGTCGAGCGCATTGAGATCCGCGGCAACACCCGGACCCGCGATTACGTGATCCGCCGCGAGTTCGACCTGTCGGAAGGCGATGCCTTCAACCAGGTTCTGGTCCGCCGCGCCAAGAAGCGTCTCGAGGATCTGAAATTCTTCTCTTCCGTCGACATTTCGACGCAGCCGGGTTCGCAGCCTGACCGCGTGGTCCTGATTGTCGATGTGAAGGACCAGTCGACCGGTGAATTCGGTATTGGTGGCGGTTATTCCAACACCGACGGCTTTGTCGCATCTATCGATATCACCGAGCGCAACTTCCTCGGTCGCGGCCAGTTCATTCGCGCATCCGTGGGTGGCGGCACCAAAACGCGCGAATATTCGCTGTCGTTCACCGAGCCCTATTTCCTCGGCTACCGTCTTGCCGCCGGTTTTGACGTCTTCAAGAAGCGGGATGCGACCTACAACAATTTCACCGAGGAGGTTCAGGGCATAAATCTGCGTCTTGGGGCCCCGATTACCGAAAACCTGTATCTGTCGACCGCATTCAAGTTCACCCAGACCAAGTACACCGGTGTCTCGACCGTCACCTCGGCTCCGGAACTGGCGGCGATCAACCGTACCATTGCCAATGGCAGCCACGATATCGGGTCGCTGTCCTACACGCTGACCTACAACACGCTTGACGACAGCACCTTGCCGCGCGAGGGCATTTCGGCGAAATTCATGCAGGAATATGCCGGTCTCGGGTTCGATTCGAACTATGTAAAGACCACTGCCAAGGCCAGCTATTTCCACATGCTGTCGGAAGCGGCCGACATGGTCGGCCAGGTCTCGGTCGGCGGTGGCAACGTGATCTCGACCAACGGCAATCTGCGCGTATTTGACCATCTGTTTCTCGGCGAGGAAACCATTCGTGGTTTCGACACCAGGGGCATCGGCCCGCGTGTCTTCAACGGCACCAGCTACGTCGGCGCCGGGGGCGGCACGACCTACTTCAACGGTTCGGTGGAAGTCTCTGCGCCGCTGCCGGCAGTGTCTCGCGATTTCGGCCTTCGTTTCAATGTCTTCGCCGATGCCGCGACGCTTTACGGCAACGACATCAGCGCAGCAGACATGGGCACCCAGACCCTGGTCGGGTCCAACATGGAATGGCGCGCATCGATCGGCGCCGGCATCATCTGGGCTTCGCCGTTCGGCCCGCTTCGCGTCTACTACGCCGAACCTGTCGTCAAGAAGGCCTATGACGACGTCAAGAAATTCGGCTTCGGCGCCTCGACGCGCTTCTGACTTGTCACGGGTGGCGGCAACGCCACCCGGCCTTTCCATCCGGTCCTTTTATGGAAAATCATCGCTTTTTCCCTCCGCATGAAGGCATGTCGCTTTCGGACCTTTCCGGTCTTTGCGGAGCGGAACTTGCCGACCCGTCGTTTGCCGGCCGCATGGTGACCGGGATTGCGTCCTTGGCGCGCGCAGGAGAAGGCGAAGTGACCTTCGCCAATTCGCGGCGCGCCTTGCCGGACCTGATCAAGTCCCGGGCTGCGGCCGTATTCGTCACCAGCAAGCTTGCCGAAAATGTTCCTGTCGGCGTCGCGGCGCTGGTCGTGCGCGCGCCGCAGACGGCATTTGCGCGTGCGGCGGCTGTCCTGGTGCCGTTGGCCGTCAAGCCGCTGCGGCTGACCGCGGGGAGCGGCATCGCGGAAACGGCCTCCGTTGATCCGTCCGCCGTACTCGAAGACGGCGTTGTCGTCGAGGCCTTCGCCGTCATCGGCGCCGGCGCAGAGATCGGTTCGGGATCGGTCATAGCCTCGGGTGCCGCCATTGGCGCGGGAACCCGGATAGGCCGGGATTGCCACATCGGCCACGGCGCCACCGTCCAGCACGCGCTGATCGGCAACAATGTCATCATTCACCCCGGTGTGCGCATCGGCCAGGATGGTTTCGGCTATGCCCCGGGCCCGCGCGGTCTGGAAAAGATCCCGCAGATCGGCAGGGTGATCATCCAGGATCACGTGGAAATCGGCGCGAACACCGCAATCGACCGCGGGGCGCTTGACGATACGGTCATCGGCGAGGGTACCAAGATCGACAATCTGGTGCAGATTGCCCACAATGTCCGCATTGGCAGATATTGCGTCATCGTTTCCCAGGTCGGGATCGCCGGCAGTGCCACCATCGGCGATCGCGTCATGATCGGCGGAGCGTCCGGCATCAACGGCCATGTGACGATCGGCGACGGGGCACAGTTGGCGGCGCTCAGCGGCGTCGCCGGGGACGTTCCTGCCGGTGCGCTCTGGGGTGGCCAGCCGGCGCGCCCGATGCGCGGCTTTCTGCGGGATGCCGCGGCGGCCAATGAACGCGCCTTTGGCAGGCAAGACAGGAAGAAGAGCGGAGAAGAGACATGACCGAAACCGCGGCGAAAACACTGGAATCGGCCGACATCCGTGAAATCATGAAGCTGTTGCCGCATCGGTATCCGTTTCTGCTCGTCGACAGGATCGAATCCATTGACGGTGACAACTCCGCCATCGGCATCAAGAACGTCACTGCGAGCGAACCGCATTTCACCGGCCATTTCCCCGGCAATCCGATCATGCCCGGCGTGCTGATCATCGAGGGCATGGCCCAGACCGCCGGCGCGATCTGCGCCAAGGCAACCGGCGGCGGCAAGAACATCGTCTATTTCATGACCATTGATAACGCCAAGTTCCGCAAGCCGGTCGTACCCGGTGACCGGCTGGAGTATCATGTCACCAAGATCAAACAGCGCGGCAACATCTGGCGCTTCCATTGTGAAGCCCTGGTTGACGGCGCCAAAGCCGCCGAGGCGGATATCGGAGCCATGCTGGCTCCCGGAGAAAGCGAGTCCTGATGACAACGCCTGCGCCTGCCGCCCTCCACCCGGCCCGCATTCACCCCTCCGCGATCGTCGAGGACGGCGCCCGGCTCGGCATGAATGTCGAGATCGGGCCGTTCTGTCATGT
>JAHJUC010000074.1 GCA_018829385.1 Alphaproteobacteria bacterium | reverse complement strand
TAGTTTATCGCTAAACGATATGGAGCCCAACATGACCAGCAGACGAAAATTCATGACGATCCTCGGCGGCGGGGTGATCCTGGCGGCAGGCGGCATCGGCGCCTGGGCCACGAGCCGCGATCCGGCCGACGCGCGCAAGCCCTGGGAGGCAGCGAAAGCGCTGGATGCTGGCGCGAGCGGCGATCCGCGCATCTTTGCACTGTCGCATGCGATCCTGGCGCCCAATCCGCACAACCGCCAGCCCTGGGTGGCGGAGCTTTCGACGCCCGGTGAAATCACGCTCTATTTCGACACCGCGCGGCGGCTGCCCGAAACCGATCCCTATGACCGGCAACTGACGATCGGCCTTGGCTGCTTCATCGAACTGCTGGCCATGGCGGCGGCGGAAACCGGCCACCGCGCCGAGGTGAGCCTGTTCCCCCAGGGAGAGCCGCAGCCGCTGCTCGACGAGCGCCCGGTGGCGCATATCCGTCTCATCGCCGACAGCACTGTCGAGCGCGATCCGCTGTTTGCGCAGGTGTTTCTGCGCCACACCAACCGCGAAGCCTATGACACCGCCCGGCCGGTGGCTGCCGCGACACTCGACGATATTGCCGCCGCAGTGCGGACCGCGCGCATCGCCCATGCGACAGGCACCGAAGAGGTGGCCGCGCTCAGGGCACTTTCCTGGGAGGCGATGGAGATCGAGTTGCGCACCTACCGGACGATGAAGGAGAGCGTCGACCTGATGCGCATCGGCAAGGCCGAGATCGAAGCCAATCCCGACGGCATCAGCCTCGGCGGCCCGCTGATGGAAGGACTGAGCCTGGTTGGCATGATGGACAGGCAGGCCATGCTCGATACGGAGACGATGGTCTTCAAACAGGGGCTGGAAGCGCAGAAGGTCCAGTTCGACACGGCGATGGGATTTCTCTGGCTGGCGACGCCGGGCAACAGCCGCGCCGACCAGATCGCCGCCGGGCGCGACTATGTGCGCATGCATCTGGCCGTCACCGAAGCCGGGCTGGCACTGCAGCCGTTCAGCCAGGCCCTGCAGGAGTATGACGAGATGGCGGGCAAATACGCGGACATGCGCGCCGCTCTGAGGATCAGCGACAATGAGACGCTGCAAATGTTCGTTCGGCTGGGCTATGGTCCCCAGATCAGGCCGGCGCCGCGCTGGCCGCTCACGACCCGGATCAGGAGTGCATGAGCGCAAAGCCGAAAGACATGGAAGCCCTCTTCGTTTTCTTCAACGAGATCGGCATCATCGCGCAGCTGTCCGGCAACGCCTTTGAAAAGGCGATGCCCGACGGCATGACGCTGGCGCAGTTTTCGGTGCTCAACCATCTGTGCCGGCTTGGCGACGGCTGGACGCCGCACCGGATCGCCCGCGCCATGCAGGTGACGAAGGGCGCCATGACCGGCACGCTGAAGCATCTTGAGGGCAAGGGGCTGGTGGTGATCACTCCCGACGCGACCGACGGCCGCGCCAAGCGGGTGCATATCACCGATGAGGGGCGGGCCATGCGCAACGCCTGCGTCGGCTCGATGGCGCCGATGATGCAGGAACTTCTCACGGAGTTCCAACCTTCGGATATTGCCGGGGCGTTGCCAGTGCTGGCCGCGGTGCGCGCCTGGCTCGACCAGCGGCGCAGCTGACAAGGGCAATTTTGTCCGGCCGCGTTGTCAGACCCTGCCGCTCGCCGAAAGCAGGATGGCGACCGGGCGGGTGGTGCGGATCTCGGCCAGGACAAGAACCAGGCTGGCGGTCATCGGAACGGCGAGCAGCGCGCCCGGCAGGCCCCACAAGGTGCTCCAGAAAGCCAGCGCCAGAAGCACGACGAGCGGGCTCAGGTTGAAGGCGCGGCCCATCATCCGCGGCTCCAGAACCGCGCCGACGAAGATCTGCGCCGCCGACAGGGACAGAAGCACCACGCCCGCCATCCAGAGCGTACCGAACTGGGCGAGGCTGAGCAGGACCGGAAAAAGCACGCCGACCAGCGAGCCGATATAGGGAATGTAGTTGAGGAACGCGATCAGCACCGCCCAGAACAGCGCGAACTCGATCCCCAGCACCAGCATGATGGCGAAGGAGACCGTTCCGAGTATCAGGTTCAAGGTCGTCTTGACGAACAGATATTGGCCGATCCGTTCGTTGATCCGCGCGAGAAGCGAAAGCGCGCGGCTGCCCGCCTCCTCGCCGCCCAACGCGATCACCACCTTGCGCGTCATCAGGCCGCGTTCGGCCATGAAGAAGCTGGCATAGAGCACGACGAGGAAAAGCGTGGCGCCGAAACCGCGCAGGGACAAAAGCGCCGGCGCGATCCAGGAGCGAAAATCCATCTGGTCGAGCGTGACGCGCCGCAGGTTCTCCCATGTCGGCTGGTCCTGGATGCCCCAGAGGTTGGCGGCGCGCGTTACCAGAACCTCGAGATTGTCTTCGTAGCGCGGCAGGATCGCCGCCACCTGGGCGATGTTGTTGATGACAAGGATGAACAGCAGCACCACCGCGCAGACAAAGGCGATCAGGATGATGACCCGCCTTGCCCAGGCCGGCAGGCGCCCGACGACGGGCAGGTTCTGCATGCTCTCGGCCGCAGTCGAGAGCACGTAGACGGAAATCGCGGCGGAGAGCACCGGAATCAGCACGGGCTTGCCGATCCAGACCAGCCAGCCGATCATCAGGGTGAGCGCAGTTGCGTAGGTCGCGTTCCGCATTCCGCTTTTACTTCTCCCGGCTTCGAGTGATCCGCTTCCCTTTACCTACCCTTCTGCCACGATGTGTCAATTCGTGCGCGGTCCCTGGCAAAGTCTCGTCCCGATGGACCTCGTACCCGCGACGCGCTAACACTGCCGCCAGGCCGGCGCGCTGCGGCCCGGCATGTCATGGCCAGCATTGGAAGGGGCGGGGAGATGAGCAAATTCGAGATCAATCCGGCGTTCGCGATCACCGACGAACAGTCGCTTCGGGGCCTGTTTCACGCCACCCACGACCTCGCTGTCCAGAAGATGCTGGGCTCGCTCGACAGGCATGCGCGCGACTTCATCGGCCGCTCGCCGTTCCTGTGCCTGGGCACGCAGGACCTCGACGGGCGGGCCGATGTCAGCCCGCGCGGCGATCATGTCGGCTTCGTCAGAATTCTCGACGAGCACACGCTGGCGATCCCGGACCGTCCCGGCAACAACCGGCTCGACAGCCTGAGCAACATCGTTGCAAACCCGAGCGTCGGGCTGCTGTTCATGGTTCCGGGCTATGACGACACGTTGCGGATCAACGGCCGGGCGACGCTGGTCACCGATCCGGAGCTGCTCGAGAGCATGAGCGTGGAGGGGCGCGCGCCCAGGCTCGCCATCGTGGTCAGGGTCACGGAGGCCTTCATGCACTGCGCCAAGGCGTTCCGCCGCTCGCACCTGTGGGATCCGGAGCATCTCCAGGATCGCTCCGAGATGCCGTCGCTGGTCAAGATCATCCTCGACCAG
>JAHJUC010000073.1 GCA_018829385.1 Alphaproteobacteria bacterium | reverse complement strand
TCGAAGGCCGCCAGCCCGTCCTGGCTCATGCCGATCAGCGGCGAGCCGATCGACTGGTGCGCGCCGCCCTCGGGCGCCAGCGTCACACCAGAAGGCGTGCCGACGATCATGAAGCGCGCATCCTGGTAGCAGGCATAGTTGAGCGCATCGAGCCCGCGGGCGACGAAGGGATCGTAGACCGTGCCGATCGGGATCAGCCGCTTGCCGAACAGCGAATGCGACAGGCCGGCGGCTCCGAGCAGCAGGAACAGGTTCATCTCGGCGATGCCGAGCTCGATATGCTGGCCCTCGGGCGCGAACTCCCATTTGGCGGTCGAGGGAATGTTGTGCGTCTTGAAGGTGTCGGCGCGCGCCTCCCGCGCAAACAGTTTGCGCCGGTTGACCCATGGCCCGAGATTGGTGGTGCCGGTGACATCGGGGGAGGTGGTGACGATCCGCGCCGCCAGCTCGCTGTCGGTCTTCGACAGATCGTCGAGGATCTTGCCGAAGGCCATCTGTGTCGAGATCTCGCGGTCGGACGCGAGCTCGATCTGAGGCGTGGCGATCACCTGGTCGGAATAGCGCCGCCGCCCCCTGGCGAAGAACGGCGTCCGGTCGAGGAACGCCTGCAATGCGGCGGGATCATCGACCGTGGCGAATTTCTCCCATTCCTGGCCCTCGGGCACGCCCATGTGGCGCTGCCACTCGGCCATCTGGGCCTTGTTCATCAGCCCGCCATGATTGTCCTTGTGGCCGGCGATCGGCGTGCCCCAGCCCTTGATCGTGTAGGCGAGAAAGCAGACCGGCCGGTCATGATCGATCGAGGCAAAGGCGTCGGCCATGGTCGAGACGCAATTGCCGCCGAGATTTTCCATCAGCTCCGCCAGTTCGCGGTCGGAGCGCGCCTCGATGAGCCGGGTGACGTCGCCCTGGTCGCCGAGATCGTCCATCAGGTGCTTGCGCCACACCGCACCACCCATGAAGGTGAGCGCCGCATAGAGCTGGTTGGGGCAAGTGTCGATCCACTGCTTGAGCTTGTCTCCGCCCTTCTCCGTGAAGGCCGCGCGCTGCAGGTGACCGTACTTGACCCGCACCACGTCCCAGCCGAAGGCCTCGAAGATCTTCTCGACGCGGCGGAACAGGCCCTCGTGCACGATGCCGTCGAGCGACTGGCGATTGTAGTCGATGATCCACCAGGTGTTGCGCAGGTCGTTCTTCCAACCCTCCTGCAGCGTCTCGTAGATGTTGCCCTCGTCAAGCTCGGCGTCGCCGACCAGCGCCACCATGCGGCCGAGCGGCAGGTCCCGGCCCCAGTCCTTGGCCTTGATGTAATCCTGCACGATTGATGCGAACGAGGTGATCGCCACCCCGAGCCCCACCGAGCCGGTGGAGAAATCGACGTCGTCGATGTCCTTGGTCCGCGACGGGTAGGACTGCACGCCGCCTAGTCCACGGAAATTCTCCATCTTCTCGCGCGTCTGGTTGCCCATCAGGTACTGGATCGCATGGAAGATCGGCGAGGCGTGCGGCTTGACCGCAACCCGGTCCTCGGGCCTGAGCGCGGAGAAATACAGCGCCGTCATGATCGACACCATCGAGGCCGACGACGCCTGGTGCCCGCCGATCTTGATCCCGTCGACCTTGGGGCGGATGTGGTTGGCGTTGTGGATCATCCAGTGCGACAGCCACAACAGCCGCTGTTCGATGGTCTTGAGATCGGTGGTGTTCATGGTTCCGGGGTCCCGCCCTGCATGACTGTGATGAGCTTGTCGGTATCGATGTTGCCGCCGCAAAGGATGACGCCGACACGTTTTCCCGCCATCCGCGCCTTTTCCTGCGCCAGTGCCGCCAGCGGCGCTGCACCCGCGCCCTCGGCCACATTGTGGCTGCAGCGGAAATAGGTGCGGATAGCCTCGGCGACCGCATCGTCGCTGACCGCGACGATCCGTTCCGCGCCGGTTGAATAGATATCGAATGCCGCCTGCACCGGCACCCGCACCGCCATGCCGTCGGCAAAGGTCCGGGCGCTTTCGGTCTCGATCAGCCGTCCGGCCTCGACCGACAGTTTCGCGGCCTGCGCCTCGGTCGAGACAACGCCGACGACTTTTGTCTTGAGTCCGAGCGCATCGCGCACCGCGATTGTCGAACAAATCCCCGAGCCGCAGCCGATCGGCACATAGACGGTGTCCAGCTCCGGCTGGGCCGAAAACAGCTCATAGGCATAGGTGGCGACGCCGCGAGCCAGTTCGCGGTGAAATGGCGGCACAACCGCAAGGCCTTCGGCCTCGGCCACCCGCATGGCTTCGAGGCGCGCCTCGTCAAAGTCCTTGCCGAAGATGATGACTTCGGCGCCGAATGCGCTCATGGCGGCATTTTTCTCGGGCGAATTGCCTTCAGGC
>JAHJUC010000072.1 GCA_018829385.1 Alphaproteobacteria bacterium | reverse complement strand
GTGCGGCTTGCGAGCGATTTCGGCACCTTCATCGCACCCAACATTTCGCCCGATCCCGACGCCGGCATCGGCGCCTGGTCGATTTCGGATTTCGCCAATGCGATGCTCGCAGGCGTGTCGCCTGACGGCCGGCACTACTATCCGGCGTTTCCGTTCACCTCCTACACGCGGATGACGGATCGCGACATCGCCGACCTGTTCGCCTTCCTCAAGACGCTTGCGCCGAGCCCGGTTGCATCGCTGCCGCACGAGGTCGGGTTTCCGTTCAACATCCGCCGGTCGCTGGGCGGCTGGAAACTCCTGTTCTTCACCGATCAGCCGCGCGTCGCGCTTGCCGGCGACGATGCGCAGATCGCGCGCGGGCAATACCTGGTCGAGGGACCGGGCCATTGCGGCGAATGCCACACCCCGCGCAACCCGATCGGAGGGTTTGCCGGCGACGCCTGGCTGTCAGGCGCGCAAAACCCCGACGGCGAAGGGGTGATCCCGAACCTGACGCCCGGCGGCAAGTCGATCAGCGGCTGGAGCGCGTCGGACATCGCCTATTATCTCGAAAGCGGCTTTACCCCCGACTTCGACAGCGTCGGCGGGTCGATGGTGGACGTGCAGAAGAACATGGCCAAACTGACAAGCGGCGACCGGGATGCGATCGCCGCCTATCTCAAGGCGCTGCCCGAAAGGGCCAATGGCTGGGAGTGACGGAGCGGGGTACGAAGGGCAACAATGCCCCGCGAACCGGCCGTCTTGCGGGTCTACTCGGTGAGCCGGGAAACCACTTTCGAAGTCTGCTCGCCGATGTTCTTGAAGGCGTCGATCAGCTCCGCACTGTTGCGCGCATCATAGTAGTTTTCGGGCTTGCTGGCGCAGTATGACAGCAGCTGCTGGCCGCGCGAAGGCGCCGCGAAGGCGATCGTATAAATCGTCAGTCCATCCGCCTTGGCCTCGTCGCACAGTTTCTTCGTCGAGGTGTCGGCGGATGTGTAATTGTTGTCACCGTCGGTCATGAAGACGATGATCCGTTCCGGCTCCTGGCCGGTCCTGGCCGTGTGCTCGGTGGTTTCGGTCGCGGACGAGACGTTCTGGTATCCCCACTTGAAGGCGTCGGTGGAATCGGTGCCGCCAGTGGCCTGAAGCTGCCCGACAAAACTGTGTATGCGGTTGATATTCCACGTCATCTTTTTCTTGCCGGTCACCGACGAATTGTAACTGACCGAACCGAGCCGGATGTAGTCGCCATTCTTGTCGACGGCCTTGAACTGGTCGATCAGGCCGAAGACCGCGGTCTTGAGCACGACGATCTTCTTCTCGCCGTCGAGTTTCCAGTCCATCGATCCCGACTGGTCGAGCACCAGCGCCATGGAAATGGATCCCTGGGCGGATTCCGATCCGCTTTGCGACTTGCCGGCCACATTGACGCTGAGCGAGTCACGCCCCATCAGCCTCGCCATCGGCGTGGCCTTCTGGGTTCCCGTGACAGCCACCGACACCTGCCAGGTGGTGCCGTTACCGGTATTGGCCGAGGTAATGGTGATGGTCGGCGCAATCGAGAACCCGTCAAAGGCCGATTGGTCTTCCTCGACCTGGCCTTTGAGGAACGTTGCCGCGAAGGCCTTCGCATCAGCAATGCTCAGGTTTTCTTCCTGGTAAAGCCGGGTCGCGGTCGCCAGCGCTGCACTGTCGGCGGCGTTCTGCAGCCGGGCCTTCATCGACAATGCATTGGTGGTGTCAAGCGCGAGGCTGCCGCCGATCAATGCCACCGGCAAGAGAACTGCCGCCAACATGGCAAAATTGCCGTCCCTGCTCCGTATCATCTGCGAAAGCTTGCTGTTCGTGGGTGACCTGGACATGCTGGACCTCACTTGTGTTGGTGCATATCACTTTCTTCTACACCGGCACCCGTATGCATCCGTCTAACGCATTTGATAAATATTTAGACAACAAGCATTTTCTACTTGATTGATTTCGAATACTTCAGGTTGTACATGCCGAAACAACCGCGGCCCTGCATCCGTTGCCAACGCCTGAGGCGCGGAACAATGCAGGGCCGCTACAATCGGCGGTTCGGCGGGAAGAACTACTGCGTCAGGCGCGAGGCCGTCTGGGATGCCTGCTCGCCGATGCTCTTGAAGGCGGAAATCAGGTCGGCGCTGCTCTGGGCATCGAAGAAATGGGCCGAACTGGTGGCGCAATAGGACAGCAGTTCCTTGCCGCGCTTGGGCGCCGCGAAGGCAACCGTATAGACCTGAACGCCCGCGCCCTTGGCCTCATTGCACAACGCCTTGGTGGAGCTATCGGCGGCGCTGTAGTTGTTGTCGCCGTCGGTCATGAAGACGATGTAGCGCTGCGGCTCCTGGCCGTTCTTGGCCTTGTGCTGGTTGAACTCCTTCGCCGCGGAGACATTGTCATAGGCCCAGCTGAATGCATCGGTGGAATCGGTACCGCCAGAAGCCGGAAGCGCGTTGACGAAATCGCGGGTCTTCTTGGGCTTCCAGTGCAGCTTCTGCGAGCCGGTCATGTAACTGTTGTAACTGGAGGCGCCGATCCGGACGTAGTTGCTGCTGGGGTCGGCCGCTTCGATCTGATCCAGAAGGCCGCCAACGGCCGATTTCAGCACGTCGATCTTGCGCTGGCCGTCGAGATCCCAGTCCATCGAGCCGGAACGGTCGAGCACCAGCGCCATGGAAAAGGCGCCCTGGGTCTTGCCGACGGCGCTTTCGGATTTGCCGAACACTCCGACGCTGATGTTGTCCTGGCCCATCAGGCGGGCCATCGGCGTCACCGCCTGGGTTCCGATCATGGATATGGACACGCGCCAGACGGTGGACCCATCCTCCTTGGTTTCGGTGATCTCGACCGTCGGCTTGACGCTCATGTCGGTAAAGGCCGGCAAGTCTTCCTCGACCTGTCCATTCAGGAACATCAGGGCAAATTCCTTTGCATCCTCGAGGCTGAGACCTTCCTCCTGCGCCAGCCTTGTGGAGGTCGCAAGCGCCGCGCTGTCGACCGCGTTCTGCAGCCGGACCTTCATCGACATGGCATTGGTGGTGTCCACCGCGAGGCTGCCCGCGATGAACACGACCGGGATGGTCAACCCTGCCAGCATGGCGAAGTTGCCATTGTTGTTACGAAGCAATTCGGCAATTTTCTTCATCAGTGAAGTGACCATCTCTGGACCCCGTTTCATCAGGAACTCTCCAGGAAAACAAATACACCGGAAGCCATGAGCGTTGGCTTAAACCAAACGCTCACATTTTATCGATTGCCAAATCAGGACAGTTTTGACTGCTTTTTCCGCTTATGAAACGGCCGATTGCCTGTTCTTTTCAATAACGGCACATCGGGGCAGAGCGGCTTTCGAGCCCCGGAACTTCGGTTGAGCGCACGAAACCTTTAGAAGCGGGGCGCTTGGCCGTTCCGTTGCAGTCAAACAGGGAGTGGTGCAAGAAATGAACGGCTGTTCGACGCGAACAGGGAGGGCCGCCGCTGCAAGGTGATTTGACGCGCCCGCGGCTTGCCTGCGATGTCGGCCGGCGCTACCTGGTCAGGCGCGTCACCAGCTTGACCGCCTCTTCACCGATGTCCTTGAAAGCCTTCTTCAGCTCATCGGCACTGTCGGCATCGTAGTAAAAGCTGCTGCCCGAAGCGCAGGAACTGAGCAGGTTCTTGCCGCGCTGCGGCGCCTGGAAGGCGACCGAGAAGATGGTGACGCCCTTCTCCTTTGCCTTGGTGCAGTAATACAGGGTCTGCCTGTCGGCGTAGTCGTTCTGGGAACTGGAGCCCGTCGAGTTTTCGCCATCGGTCATGAAGACGATGAAGGTGGACGGAACCTTCGAGCCGTTCTTTGAAAAATGCGCGTTGACTTCGGTCGAACCGGTGACCTGTTCATAACCCCATTTCATGGCGTATTCAGAGTTGGTACCGCCGGTGGCGTGCAGGCCATTGGCAAAGTCCGTGACATCAGACTTGGTCCAGGTGATGGTCCGCTTGTCGCTGTTTCTCGTTTCTGAATTGTAGGCGACCGCGCCCATGCGGGCATATTCGTTGGTCGGGTCGGACTCCTCGATGTGCGCGGTCAGGTCGGCGACGGCTTCCTTGAGCACGTCGATCTTGGGCACGTCGACCTCTTGCGTCGTCTCGCACCAGTACCAGCCCGAACGATAGCTCCAGCACCACCCACTGACAGTCTCTGTCGTCGTCCTGCCCGAAGCCCAGGCCATGGATCCGGACCGGTCGAGCACAAGCATCATGGACAGCGGATTGGAGCCGTCACGGGCGGATTCGGAGGTGCCGACGATCGCGACATCAATGGTGTCCCGTCCAACGAAACTGGCCAGGCCGGAGGTCTTCTGCGATCCGACTACAGAGATATCGACCTTCCAGAGGGTTTTCGACCCCGTCCCCGTTTTGGACACGCTGGCTGTGGGGACGGCTGAAAACCCGTCAAACGCACTCGCGTCGTCCGCGATCTGTCCTTTGAAAAAACTGGTGGCGTAGGCGACAGCCTCAGCTTCCGTGATCTTTTCCGCGGCAAGCTGACTGGTGGTGGCCAGCGCGGCGCTGTCGGCGGCATTCTGGAGCCGGACCTTCATCGACAACGCACTGGTCGTGTCGATCGCCAGACTTCCGGCGATAAAGACAACCGGCATCATCAAGGCCGCGAGAATGGCGAAATTGCCGTCGTTGTCGCGAAGCAATTTCGCGATCATCATGATCGGCGAAGTGGTCATGCGCTGACTCCACATCATCGGAATACGATGTGGTTCAACCTAGATGCGAGGCGTGAGGATCCCCTTAACCGGAATGGTTAAGATTCAGACAACAGATCCCGAAATGCTACATGATCACTTGTTAATATCTGATGTACGGACAGGCATTTGATCAGCCTTT
>JAHJUC010000547.1 GCA_018829385.1 Alphaproteobacteria bacterium | reverse complement strand
TCAAGCCGCTGCTCAGCGTCGAGGGCCTGACCCGGGTCTACGGCAAGCGCATCGGCTGCGCCGATGTCAGCTTCGACCTATGGCCGGGCGAGGTGCTGGCGATCGTCGGCGAATCCGGCTCCGGCAAGACCACGCTGCTCAACTGCATTTCCTCGCGGCTGACGCCGACCTGCGGTACGGTTCACTACCGGATGCGCGATGGCGTGAGCGCCGACATCTACAAGATGGCGGAGGCAGAGCGGCGTTACCTGATGCGCACCGACTGGGGCTTCGTGCACCAGAACCCGATCGACGGCTTGCGGATGACGGTGTCGGCCGGGGCCAATGTCGGCGAGCGGCTGATGGCGGTGGGCAACCGGCATTACGGCAACATCCGCAATACGGCGATCGAATGGCTGTCCCGCGTCGAGATCGACGAGGACCGGGTCGACGACCAGCCGCGCACCTTCTCCGGCGGCATGCGGCAGCGGCTGCAGATTGCCCGCAACCTGGTGACCGAACCACGACTGGTGTTCATGGACGAGCCAACCGGCGGGCTCGATGTCTCGGTGCAGGCGCGGCTGCTCGATCTGTTGCGCGGACTGGTCTCAGATCTTGGCCTCGCAGTCATCGTCGTCACCCACGATCTCGCCGTCGCCCGGCTGTTGTCGGACCGGATGATCGTGATGAAGGAGGGCAGGGTGATCGAGGCCGGCCTGACCGACCGCGTGCTGGACGATCCGCGTGCGCCCTACACCCAGCTCCTCGTTTCCTCCATCCTGCAGGTCTGACCCATGACCACGGTTCTCGTTGCTTCGGAAGTCAAAAAAACCTTCATCATGCACATGCGCGGCGGTGTCGAACTGCCTGTCGTCGCCAATGTTTCGTTCTCGCTGAAATCCGGCGCCTGCGCGGTGCTCGGCGGTCCGTCGGGCGTCGGCAAGAGCTCGATCCTGAAGATGCTCTACGGCAATTACGGCTGCGACAGCGGCCAGATCCTGGTGCAACACCACGGCCGCCACATCGATGTCGCCAGCGCATCCCCTCGCACGGTGCTGGAAATCCGGCGCGACACCATCGGCTATGTCAGCCAGTTTTTGCGCGCGGTGCCGCGCGTGTCGGCGCTCGATGTTGCGGCGGAGCCGCTGCTGATCCGCGGCGTCGCCCAGGCGATCGCGCATCAGCGGGCGCGCGACCTGTTTGCCGAGCTCAACCTGCCGGAAAAACTCTGGTCGCTGCCGCCGGCGACTTTCTCGGGCGGCGAGCAGCAGCGGGTCAACATCGCCCGCGGCTTCATCACCGATCATCCGATCCTGCTGCTTGACGAGCCGACCGCGTCGCTCGATGCGGCCAACCGGGCCGTGGTCATCGATCTCATCGCCCGCAAGAAGGCGGAAGGGGCGGCACTGCTCGGCATTTTCCACGACCAGGATGTCCGCAACGCGGTGGCCGACCATGTCATCGACGTGTCGGCCTTTGCCGCCGGGAAGGCCGCGGCATGACAAGGCTGTCCGACACGCCGCTGATCGACCCCACCGCCAAGGTGGTGGATTCGACGCTGGGCCGCTACACCGAGATCGGCGCCCGCTGCACCGTCGCGCACTCGAGCATGGGCGACTATTCCTACTGCGTCGAGGGCACCCAGATCGCCTATGCGACGATCGGAAAGTTCGCCAACATCGCCGCGCATGTGCGGATCTACGCCAGCATGCACCCGATGGAGCGGCCCTCGCTGCATCACTTCAGCTACCGCTCGGCCTGGTATTTCGAGGGCGAGAGCGACGACCAGGAGTTCTTCGACTGGCGCGCGGGCCAGGGGATCACGATCGGGCACGACACCTGGATCGGCCATGGCGCGGTGGTGATGCCGGGCGTGACCATCGGCAACGGCGCGATCATCGGCGCCAATGCCGTGGTGACCAAGGATGTCGCCGATTTCGCCATCGCCGTGGGCGTGCCGGCGCGGACGATCAGGCAGCGGTTCTCCGACACCATCGCCAGCCGGATCGACGCGCTGGCCTGGTGGGACTGGGAGCATGAGAAGCTGCATGCGGCGCTGCATGATTTTCGGGCG
>JAHJUC010000071.1 GCA_018829385.1 Alphaproteobacteria bacterium | reverse complement strand
TGCATCCTGATCAGGCGCGAGACGCCATCCACCCAGTAGAGCGTCGCATTCTGCGGATCCCAGACCGGGCTTTCGCCGAGCATGTCTGGGGTCGGAGAGATGCGCCGGGCGGTTACGTTTCTGGCTACCTTGGTCATGTCGTGCCCTGCAATGCATGGGGTTAGAGGCGCGGCCGGAAAAGCAATTCCGGCCGCGCTGGATCAGGTCCGCCTACTACTTGAGAAGCGCGCAGGCGCTGTCGGCTTCAGACCGCCATGCGTCCTCGGCTGCGATCTCGCCGATGATCTCGTAGTAGTCCCAGTCGCCCTTGGATTCCGAAGGCGCCTTCACCTTGGATGCCAGCATCGGCTTCATGACAACGCCGTCAGCGCGGATCTTGGCATCCTTGACGATGGCGTCACTGACCGGCATCTCGCGCATCGACGCCATCACCGAAACGCCATCATCGGCGCCGGCAGCGGCAGCGGCCTTGAGGTAGTGGGTCACTGCCGAATAGGTGACCAGCTGCGCCTCGTTGGGCTTGCGTCCATTGAAGGCGTCGCTGAAACGCTGCGCCAGGGCGCGGCTGTCATCGTCGCGGTCCCAATAGGCAGCGCTCGAGAACACCATGCCCTGGGTCGGCTCGAGGCCGATGGCATGGATGTTGTTGATCAGCACGCCGAGCGGGGCAAGGTTCTGACCGGCTGAAACGATGCCGAATTCGTTGGCCTGCTTGATCAGGTTGCCGAGATCGGCGCCCGCATTGGCGATGCCGATGGCCTTGGCGCCGCTGGCCTGGGCCTGCAGCAGCTGCGACGAGAAGTCGTTGGTGCCGAGCGGATGCAGCGTCGAGCCGACAACCTTGCCGCCGGCGGCCTCGATGAAGCGGGTGGCGTCTTCCTGCCAGGTCTTGCCGAAGGTGTAGTCGACTGTGATGAAGTACCAGCTGTCCATGCCGCGGGCCATCTGCGCGGCAACCGCACCCTTGGCCAGCGTATAGGTGTCGAAGGCCCAGTTGGTGGTCATCGGCGAGCAGGATTCGTTGGTGATGGCAGCGGATGCGCTGCCCGAAACGATGTAGGGCTTCTGCTTGTCGCGCATGATGTCGTTGACGGCAATGGCGATCGACGACGCGGAGCAGCCGACGATCGTGTCGACGCCTTCCTCGTCCACCCATTTCAGCGCCTGGGCAACACCGATGTCGGGCTTGTTCTGGTCATCGGCGATCACGACCTCGATCGGGGTTCCGTTGACGGAGCCGCCGAAATCCTCGACGGCCATCTTGACCATCAGCACCTGACCGGCGCCGCAGTTGTCGGCATAGGGGCCGGACTGGTCGGCCATCACGCCGATGCGGACGACATTGTCCGATATTTCCGCACTCGCAGGCGATGCAACAAGGGCCGTGGTCAGCATCAGCATGCCGGCAAGGCCTGTGGATTTGCTCAATGTAGTCATGGTTTCCTCCCGTTGAATTTCTGTCCAGATTTGCTCATGCGCCGGCTCCCTGCCGGCTACGAGAACGCGTAGGTAATTCCGCCGTCGACAAACAACATGTCGCCCGTGACGTAGGATGACTCTTCGGATGCCAGATAGACGGCGGCGCGCGCGATATCCTCGGGCTCGCCCAGCCTCCCCAGCGGCACGCGCTGGCGACGACGCTCCCAGGCCTCCTCCGTTACCACCCGCATGGCGCCGTCTGTGCGGGTGGAACCCGGGGCAATCGCATTGACCCGGATATTGTCGGCGCCGTACTCGGCCGCCGCGCTGCGCGTGGCCGCGGCAACCGCCGCCTTGATCGCGCTGTACATGATGCCGTGCTTCATCGCCAGAACCGCCGAGGGGGACGCGATGTTGACGATCGCCCCGCCACCGGCGCCGCGCATCTGGTCGAGAACCGCCTGGTAGCCCCAGATGACGCCCTTGAAGCCGACGTCGATCATCCTGCCGATGGTCTCTTCGGACTGCTCCTCGAGCGGGCCGTAGCGGTTCCACATGGCGTTGTTGACCAGCACCGTCACCGGCCCGAAAGCCTCGCGGGCGGCCTCGGCGGCGGCAAAGACCTCGTCGCGCTTGGCGGCATTGCCGGTGATCGCGATGGCCTTGCCGCCGGATGCGCGAAGCGCTTCGGCCACCTGCTCGGCGGTGTCCCGGCGGATGTCGACGACACCGACGGCTGCCCCCTCGCGGGCATAGGCCTCGCAGATGGCGCGGCCGATGCCCTGACCGCCGCCAACGACGAGCGCCACGCGTCCCTCGAGCCTGCCGCTCATTGCGAGATCTTCCGATGCAGCATCCGATTTCCTCCAAAGGAGCCGGTGTCCTGCGCGAAAGGCAACCTCGGTCGCCTCCTCCTGCCGCGCTTCATCCCGGCGTCTTGTCTGGAAAAGAAACTGGCATGTTTCCGCCAATTCCAGTAGAAATATTCTTATGTGGGGCAGAATTTCACAGATGTGAATTTGAGAGGAAAACTGGCATGGCAAATCCCCAGGTCAAATCAGCGACGCGCGCCATCGAGATCCTGGAATATTTCAAGCTGGCGCAGCAGCCGCGCTCGATGTCGCAGATGGCGAGCGATCTCGGCTACCCGCAATCGAGCACCACCGTGATGCTCAAGACACTGGTCAATCTGGGTTATCTGAATTTCGACCGGAGCACGCGCGACTACTTCCCGACCCCGAAGCTGACCGCGCTCGGAGACTGGATTCCGCGCGTCATGTTCGGCTCCGGACAGATGATCGATGCGCTGAACGATTTGCACGCGGCAACCGGCGAAGGCGTGTTCCTGGGCACCAAGAACGACATCTACCTGCAATACACCCGCACCAAGGAATCCATTCACGCGCTGCGTTTTCACATCGACGAAGGCTTCATGCGGCCGATCACGCTCTCGGCGGCGGGATGGATCCTGCTCAGCACGCTGCCCGAAGACAAGATCGACAACATCGTCCGCCGCGCCAACATCGCCACGCAGAACCCCAGCGAGCGCACCGACACCAAGACCATCCTGGGGCGGATCAAGGAGATCCGGGAAAACGGCTATGCCTATGCGGAGAACACGCCGCTCGAAGGCGGCGCCACCCTGGCGCTGCGGCTTCCGGCCGAATTGCAGGGGCAGCCCGTGGCGCTGGCGCTGGGCGGTGTCACAGACCGGTTCAGGAAGAACTTCGCGGAGTACAAGCGCGCCCTGTTTGCGGCCGCCGAAGCGGTCAAGCAGGACAATGATTTCGACCTACCGGTCCGCATCAGCCTGTGACCAGCGGACTTTGCCAGGCTCAATGCCTGCCGATATCCTCCACGCCGACGCGATCGGCGAGCTCGATCAGCCAACCGATGATTGCACGCTCGTCCACCCCGAGCGCTTCGGCGTCCCGCAACGCTGCGGCCCGGCTTCTGAACTCCCGCCAATGCAGGATGAAGTCCATGAGATCCCGGGTTTCGAAGATATTCCTGTCCATCAACACGACTGCCACACTGTTGTCACTGCGGAAAATCTAGCAACTTTCGGCGTCCGGGCAGCGTGAATAAAACGTGAAGCCGCTGGTTTTCCAGCCCTGCCAGAGTTATCCTCGGTTGCAATCGGGGATGGGCTGATGGCTGCGAAACTGTTGGAGATCAACCTCTTTGGAGCCTGTGTCGTTCGCGGCGCGGGCGATGCGGACTTCGAGATAACCGGGGCGAAACACAAGGCGCTGTTCGTGCTGCTGGCGACAGCGCCCTTCGGCCGGCGGACCCGATCCTACCTGCAGGACACGCTCTGGGCGACCTCCTGCTACGACAACGGACGCCAGAGCCTGCGCCGCGCCCTGTCGGACATTCGCCACATCATGGGCGACATGTTCGACCTGCTTCTGACCGTCACCAATTCCGAACTCACGCTCGACCTCTCCAGGGTGCACTTCATCGGCCGGCCAGGCGGCGGGCAATACCTTGAAGGCCTCGACATTCGCGAGGACGGCTTCAACCGGTGGCTTGGCACCATGCGGGCCAATCCCGAACAGCTCTACGGCCTGTTCAGCATGAGATCGCAGCCGCCTGCGCCGGCGCCGGTGCCCTGCGTCTCGATCCTGCCGTTCCAGCTTGTTGCCGGCGATGCGCACCATGTGGTGCTCGGCGACTGGCTGGCCGAAGAGATATCGCGAACGCTGTCGCGCTCGAGCCTGCTCGCCGTCGTCTCGCATCTGTCGGCGCGGGAGCTCGCGTCGCGGCGGATCGAGCTGTCGAAGGTGCGCGACCTGCTGGGCGTGGACTATTTCATGGCCGGCAGCCTGCGGGTCGAGGGGCAGCGCGCCATCCTGGATGCCGACTTTCTCGATGCCGTGTCGGGACGCATCCTGTGGACGCGGCGGTTTTCGGCCCTGATCAGCGAGTTCATGTCCGA
>JAHJUC010000070.1 GCA_018829385.1 Alphaproteobacteria bacterium | reverse complement strand
GCAAAGACTTCCATCTGGCGGGCATTGAGCGGATGGCCGGGCTCGTCGGCGCAGGCGAAATGGCTCATCACCAGGCAGGGAGCGGGAGCGCTGCTTTCGGAATGCCGCACCGCCTGTTCCGGTGTCAGCCCCAGGCGGTTCATGCCGGTGTCGACGTGCAGCGCGTAGGGCCGGCCGTCGGCGTTAGAGCACCAGAAGGCGGCCTGTTCGGGTGAATTGACGATCGGGACGAGGTCATGCGCCAGCGTCTGGGCGAAGGACCCTTCGAAGACCCCGTTGAGCACGTAGATGCGGACCTCCGGCAGCAGCGGGCGCAGCCGCGCGCCTTCGTTGGCGTCGGCGACAAAGAAGTCGCGGCAGCCCTCGCGCGCCAGTCTCGGCGCCGCCCGGTCGACCCCGGTGCCATAGGCGTCGGCCTTGACCGCCGCGCCGCAGCGCGCGCCGCCCGACAGATCACGCATGGTGCGCCAGTTTTCCGCCAGCGCGCCCAGATCGATGGTCAGGCGTGTGGTGGCGGCGGATGCCGAGCCATGTTCCAGCGTGGTCGGGAATGAGGCCAAATCGCCAGCCTATTCGTCGTGGACAAACTGGTTGTAGGAATTGTCGGCCAGATCGGCAAACCGGGTGAATTCCGCCTGGAAGCCCAGCTGCACGGTGCCGGTGGGACCGTGGCGCTGCTTGGCGATGATGACGTCGGCGGTTCCCTTGACCTTCATCATCTTTTCTTCCCAGGCGAGGTACTCGGGCGTCTTGATGTCGGCGACGATCTCGTCGGGCGAGCGGCGCGGTTCGCCGTTCTTGACGTAGTATTCCTCGCGGTAGACGAACAGCACCACGTCGGCGTCCTGCTCGATCGAGCCCGATTCACGCAAGTCGGAGAGCTGCGGGCGCTTGTCCTCGCGGCTTTCGACCTGGCGCGACAGCTGCGAGAGCGCGATGATGGGAACGTTGAGTTCCTTGCCGAGCGCCTTGAGGCCGGTGGTGATCTGGGTGATTTCCTGCACGCGGTTGTCGCTCGACTTGCCCGAGCCGGTCATCAGCTGGATGTAGTCGATGACCAGCACGTCGAGGCCGCGCTGGCGCTTGAGACGGCGGGCGCGGGCGGAGAGCTGGGCAATCGAGATGCCGCCGGTCTGGTCGATGTAGAGCGGGATCTTCTGCATCATCTGCGAGCAGCCGACCAGCTTTTCGAAATCGGCCTCGGAGATCTCGCCGCGGCGGATCTTCGACGACGAGATCTCGGTCTGCTCGGAAATGATACGGGTCGCGAGCTGTTCGGACGACATTTCGAGCGAGTAGAAGCCGACGACGCCGCCGTTCTTGGCCTTCATCGAACCGTCGGCCTGCACCTCGCCCTCGTAGGCCTGGGCGATGTTGAAGGCGATGTTGGTGGCCAGCGACGTCTTGCCCATGCCCGGACGTCCGGCGAGCACGATCAAGTCGGAATGCTGCAGGCCGCCCATGCGGGCATCGAGCGAGGAGATGCCGGTGGAGATGCCCGACAGGCCGCCGTCGCGCTGGTAGGCGGCGCCGGCCATGTCGATGGCGAGCGACACGGCGTCGTTGAACGACTGGAAGCCGCCGTCGTAGCGGCCGGTCTCGGCAAGTTCGAACAGGCGGCGTTCTGCGTCCTCGATCTGGGTCGAGGGCGGCATGTCGAGCGGCGCGTCGAAGGCGATGTTGACCATGTCCTCGCCGATCGAGATCAGCGAGCGCCTGAGCGCCAGGTCGTAGATCGCGCGGCCGTAATCCTCGGCGTTGATGATGGTCACGGCTTCGGTGGCGAGACGGGCAAGATATTGCGCCACCGTCATGTCGCCGACCCTGGCGTCGGCGGGCAGGAAGGTCTTGATGGTCACCGGGTTGGCGGTCTTGCCCATGCGGATGATGTCGCCGCCGACCTCGTAGATCTTGCGGTGCAGCGGCTCCTGGAAGTGTTCGGGCTTGAGGAAGTCGGACACCCGGTAAAAGGCGTCATTGTTGACCAGGATCGCGCCGAGCAGCGCCTGTTCGGCCTCGATGTTGGACGGGGCCTCGCGAAACAGCGGGCTTTTTTCGGCGCGGGCCGGAATCGGCTCTATCTTGCGGGCGGCATCATTCATCTTCTCATCGGTCCTGAACTTGGTGCGGGCGGTGGCTTGCAATAGCGATAGTGGTTGGCCATGTCAGTGCATGGCCAGCCCAATTCCGAAGCGAATCGCCTAAACCTCAATGTTGTGCACGTTGTCCACACTTGTCCACAGCGTCGTTCAGGCAAAGTGACGACGCTCGGGAAAATGCGCCCGCGACGGCTTGTGCCGCGGGCCGAATCGGGAGTGAGCCGCTTACCTGCCGGCGAGATAGCCCGCGCAATCGACCACCTTGGCATAGGTGCCAGAGAGGCCGCTCATGAAAGCCGCATGGACCTGGGCCGCCGGCACGGCAACGCCGTTAAAATCGGCATCCCGCGCCGCACAGGCGTCGTGAACCACGGTCACCTTGTAGCCGAGGTCGGTTGCGGCGCGGGTGGTGGCATCGATGCACATCTGGCTCTGGGCGCCGACGATCACCAGGTTCGAGATGCCGCGCGCGCCAAGCGTGTCGTGCAGGGAGGTGTTGTGGAAGCTGTTCGGCCTGTGCTTGAGAATCACCTCTTCGCCGGCCTGCGGCGCGACTTTCGGATGGATTTCAGCGCCCTGGCTGCCCGGCCGGAAGAACGGGGCGGTGTCCGAGGGAATTTCATGGCGGATATGGACGATCATGTCGCCGGTCTTGCGGGCATGCGCCAGAACGCTTGCCGCATTGTCGGCGGCCTGGTCCATCTTGCTCAGCGTCCAGCGTCCGCCATCGAAATAGTCGTTCTGGATGTCGACGAGGATCAGGGCTGTGTCGGTCATGTCTGTTCTCCTTGAAAGGGTCTGCCTGATTTACAGGCGGCAGCGGCATCGATAAATTGGCGAATATGACAAAGATCATGCGAAATACGCCACGATGCTGATGCCCGACCGGTCGCTTGCCATCATCGCCTATGACGGGGTGCAGGAGGCCGCGGTGCTCGGGCTTGCCGATCTGATTGATGCGGCCAATGGCATCAGCCGGCGGCAGGACGGCGTGGTGATCAATGTTCATACCGTCAGGCCGGACGCCTTGCCGCCGGCGTCCGTCGCCTACGACGCGGTGATCCTGCCGCCCAACCGAAGCGGCGCCCGGGGGGGCAAGGATCGCGGCCTGCATGCCTGGATACAGGAACGGCACGGGGCAGGGACGCTGACGGCCTCGGTCTGTGCCGGGCTGTTCTGGCTTGGCCATGCCGGATTGCTCGCCTCGCGTCCGGTGACAACCCACTGGGCGCTCGAGGGTGAGGTCCGCGCCACGTTTCCGGACGCGGATCTGCAGCCCGAGCATCTGCTGATCGACGACAATGACATCGTCACGGCGGGCGGGATGATGGCCTGGGTCGATCTTGGGCTGTTCTTCGTCGAACGCTGGCAGGGCGTCGACGTGCTCACCGCCACCGCCCGGCATCTGCTGATCGATCCGGGCAAGCGCGAGCAGCGGAACTACCGCAGCTTCCGGCCCAACCTCAACCACGGTGACGAGGCGGTGCTGGCGCTGCAGCTGTGGATGGAAGGTCATGTGCAGGATGATCTGAGCGTCGATGCGCTGTCGGGACGGGCCCGGCTCTCGGGGCGGACCTTCCTGCGCCGGTTCAAGGCCGCGACCGGCCTCAACCCGAATGCCTATGTGCAGGCGCTCAGGATCGAAAAGGCCCGCGGCCTGCTGGAAAGAACCCGCGATCCGGTCAGCGCCGTCGGCTGGGCGGTGGGATACCAGGACATCTCGGCCTTCGGCCGGGTGTTCCGCGCGATCACCGGCCTGAGTGCGGTCGAGTACCGGCGCCGGTTCAGCGTTCTCGATGTGCGGGCATAGCCTGAAGTCTGGGATCAAATGCCGCCGGGAGCGTCATTCTGCGTCACGCCGGACTGGGAGATGGTGCCCAGGGGCAGCAGCATCTCGCTTTCAAAGGCGATATGACGCCGCATCGCCTCGAAGAAACCGCGCAGCATGTAGCCGATCGCCTCGATGTTGACGTCCGGCTCGCCGCTGCCGAGCGCATGCAGCGCCTCGGTCAGTTCCTCGGCAAAGCACTCGTCCTCGCAATGCTCGAAGCGCAGACGGTTCAGCGTCGTGTCGATCTTCTCGTCCGAGCCGCGCCGCTCGGCAATCATCGGGAACACCACGTCCTCCTCGAAACGATGGACGCCCCGGATCATCGGGCCAAGCGCACGGGCGGCATACATGCATTTCTGGCGGTTGATGCCGTCAGGCAGGGAATCGGCAATTTCTTCGAGCCGGTCGCACAGCAGCAATTGATCCTTGTGCGCCTTGCGCAGAGCAGCAATCGGATCTTCACCATGCGCCAGCTTGATGGTGGCGTTGTCTGTCATGAGGTTTCATCCCAGTCAAAGAGCGATCTTGTTGTTGTTTCCCTCTCGACAGGAAAACTAGGTGGGGGAAGGCTCGGAGTCCTTGACTTGGATCAATGCGGGCGACGCGTGTCTCTGCGAATTGTGCGACAGTCCGGAAAAGGCTCGCAGTCTGTCTAAAGGGGGCAGGCACGGCGGTTCTTTCCGGCTCTGTTCCGATACCCCTGGGGGATACCAACCATGAAATACGCTTTCGAAACAATCGCCGTGGGCCTTTTCGCCTTCCTGGCGTTGCTCGGCGTGGCTTTCGCCAAGGACGACCTGTTCGCGGCCCACATGTGGGTCCTGTTCTTCGTCCTGCTGGTGAGCACCGTGCTGTTGCTGCGGCGAATCAACTTCTCAACCGCAACCGGCGAATCGGCTGACGACAAATCAGGTTATTTTGACGAGGTGGTGCGTTACGGCATCATCGCAACGACCTTCTGGGGTATCGTCGGGTTTCTGGTCGGCGTCGTCGTCGCCTTCCAGCTGGCCTATCCGGATCTCAACATCGAGCCCTGGTTCAATTTCGGGCGGATGCGTCCGCTGCACACCTCGGCGGTGATCTTTGCCTTTGGCGGTAACGCCCTTATCGCGACATCGTTCTACGTGGTCCAGCGCACCTCCCGCGCGCGGCTGTTCGGCGGCGATCTGGGCTGGTTCGTGTTCTGGGGCTATCAGCTGTTCATCGTCATGGCGGCAACCGGCTACCTGCTGGGGATCACCCAGGGCCGCGAATATGCCGAGCCGGAATGGTATGTCGACCTGTGGCTGACAGTCGTCTGGGTGGCCTACCTGCTGGCCTTCCTCGGCACCATCATCAAGCGCAAGGAGCCGCATATCTATGTGGCCAACTGGTTCTACCTCGCCTTCATCGTCACCATCGCGATGCTGCACATCGTCAACAATCTGGCGATGCCGGTGTCGTTCCTTGGCGTGAAGAGCTATTCGGCCTTCTCCGGCGTGCAGGACGCGCTGACGCAGTGGTGGTACGGCCACAACGCGGTGGGCTTCTTCCTGACCGCCGGCTTCCTGGGCATGATGTACTACTTCATCCCCAAGCAGGCCAACCGTCCGGTCTATTCCTACCGCCTGTCGATCATCCACTTCTGGGCGCTGATCTTCCTCTACATCTGGGCCGGTCCGCACCATCTGCACTACACCGCGCTGCCGGACTGGGCGCAGACGCTGGGCATGGTGTTCTCCATCATGCTGTGGATGCCCTCCTGGGGCGGCATGATCAACGGCCTGATGACGCTGTCTGGCGCATGGGACAAGATCCGCACCGATCCGATCATCCGGATGATGGTGATTGCGGTTGCCTTCTACGGCATGTCGACCTTCGAAGGTCCGATGATGTCGATCAAGGCGGTCAACTCGCTGTCGCACTACACCGACTGGACCATCGGTCACGTCCACTCCGGCGCTCTGGGCTGGGTTGGCATGATCTCGTTCGGCGCGATCTATTACCTGGTGCCCAAGCTGTGGGGCCGCGACCGGCTCTACTCGATGCGCCTGGTCAACTGGCACTTCTGGCTCGCCACGCTCGGCATCGTCGTCTACGCGGCGGTCCTGTGGGTCGCAGGCATTCAGCAGGGCCTGATGTGGCGCGAATACAATGATCAGGGCTTCCTGGTGTATTCCTTCGCCGAATCCGTGGCGGCCATGTTCCCCTACTATCTGCTCCGCGCCATTGGCGGGCTGATGTACCTGGCAGGCGGCCTCATCATGGGATGGAACGTACTGATGACCATCCTTGGCCATGAGCGCGACGAGGCCCCCATTCCGGGCAGCGAACCCGCCATGCAGCCGGCAGAGTAAGGAGACAACAACCATGTCACTCATTGAAAAACACGGTATCATCGAGCGTAATGCGACCCTGCTTCTGGTCGGCTCGCTCGTGGTGGTCTCCATCGGCGGCATCGTCGAGATCGCACCGCTCTTCTATCTCGAGAACACCATCGAGAAAGTCGAGGGAATGCGGCCCTACTCGCCGCTGGAGCTTGCCGGCCGCAACATCTACATCCGCGAAGGCTGCTATGTCTGCCACAGCCAGATGATCCGTCCCTTCCGGGACGAGGTCGAACGCTACGGCCATTACAGCCTTGCGGCGGAATCGATGTACGATCATCCGTTCCAGTGGGGATCGAAGCGGACGGGGCCCGACCTCGCCCGCGTCGGCGACCGCTACTCGAACGAATGGCATGTCGAGCACCTGATCGAGCCCCGCTCGGTCGTGCCGGAATCGATCATGCCGAGCTATTCGTTCCTGGCGACGACACCGCTCAAGGTGGCCAATGTCACGGCCGATCTCAACGCCAGCCTTGTCGTCGGTGTGCCTTACACCGAAGACATGATCGCCAATGCCGAAGCCGACCTGATGGCGCAAGCCGATCCCGAGGCGGATACCTCGGGCATCGAGGAGCGCTATCCCAAGGCCAAGCTCGGCGATTTTGACGGCAACCCGGCTTTGCTCACCGAGATGGATGCGCTTGTGGCCTATCTGCAGATGCTTGGCACGCTGGTCGATTTCTCGACCTACGACGAAGCATCCGGTTACCGGTAAGGAGGCAGAGATGGAAACCTATACAGCCATGCGCCATTTCGCCGACAGCTGGGGACTTGTCTTCATGTTTGTCGTCTTTATCGGCGTCGTTCTCTTCATGCTCCGTCCCGGCGCCAAGCAAGCCGCCAACGAGGCAGCGCAAATTCCGTTGAAGGAGGACTGAGACATGTCCGAAAAACACATCGATGACGTCTCCGGCGTCGCCACCACCGGCCATGAATGGGACGGGATCCGGGAGTTGAACAATCCTTTGCCGCGCTGGTGGCTGTGGACGTTCTACCTGACAATCATCTGGGCGGTCGGCTACATGTTCCTTTATCCGGCCATTCCGTTGATCAACGGAGCGACCAAGGGATATCTGGGCTATTCCAGCCGCGCCGAGGTGGTGTCCGAACTGGCCGACGCCAAGGCCGCGCAGGGCGCCCTGCTCGAAAAGATCGCGGCTACTCCGGTCGAGGAGATCGCGGCGGATCCTGAACTGCTGCAGTTCGCCATCGCCGGCGGGTCGTCGGCCTTCAAGGTCAACTGTGCGCAGTGCCACGGTTCGGGCGCTTCGGGATCGCCGGGCTATCCCAACCTCAACGATGACGACTGGATCTGGGGCGGGACGATCGACCAGATCTACCTGACCATCGCCCACGGCATCCGTTATGAGGCCGATGACGATACCCGCATCTCCGAAATGCCCGCCTTCGCGGACATGCTCGAGCCTCAGCAGATCAACGAGGTTGCCGCCTATGTGGTCAGCCTCAGCGATACGCCCGCCGATCCGGCCATGGTCGAGCCCGGCAAGGCGGTGTTTGCGGAAAACTGCGCGGCCTGCCATGGCGAAAATGCCGAGGGCCTGCCCGACTTCGGCGCGCCGCGGCTGTCGGACGGCATCTGGCTGAAGGGATCGACCGAGGCGCAGATCGCCTCGCAGATCCGCGCTCCCAAGCACGGCGTCATGCCTGCCTGGGTCGGCCGGCTGGGCGAACCGACGATCAAGCAGC
This sequence comes from Alphaproteobacteria bacterium, assembly GCA_018829385.1. Taxonomy (GTDB): domain Bacteria; phylum Pseudomonadota; class Alphaproteobacteria; order Rhizobiales; family Rhizobiaceae; genus Hoeflea. The sequence goes on along the minus strand of JAHJUC010000070.1, from coordinate 438 downwards.
TCGCCGTCTTCGTCCACACGCTGGGCGGCGGTCAGTAAGATCCGACCGGGTCCTCACAGAGGGCCGGCACGAAACAAACAAGACCCCGCCGGAGCACATCCGGCGGGGTTTTTGTCTGGGCAACGGGGAGAAATCCGACTGCGCATTGCCGGGGGGCACTGACGGTTCTGCAACGGCTGGGTGGACAAGGTACGCCATGCGGATCCGGGCCGTTTCGGATCAAGGCAAAGAGCCGCCTCTCAACCGTCTCAGGCGATCCCGAGGGGTGGGCTGTCTCGAAATCTCGTATCTGCGGAAGCCAACCTGTAGTGAAATCCATTGCACATCTTGTTGTGTGCCAATCGACCTGCCTCGACAACCGCAGCGTCTACCGATGCAAATCTGACCGACCTTGTTTCCTGCAATTCATCGGATTTGTAGGTCTCGCAAAGAACTCGT
>JAHJUC010000546.1 GCA_018829385.1 Alphaproteobacteria bacterium | reverse complement strand
GCGTCCATGACTATCTTCATGGTGCGTTGCGATCGCGTCGATGATCGCAACGGTTGTTGGACTGTTCAGGAAAAGGAAAGGAACCACCCTGAGAACAGAACACGCGAAGGGAAGCGCCGAAGGCGATTTCTCGAAAGCCACCGGAAGCGGCGAACGTGCCGCTCTGCGTCAGCTTGAACTGGTCCGCGACAGCTTGGCGGACTCCAAGGCAGAAGACATCGTAGCCATCGACATTGCAGGAAAATCGGCGCTGGGCGACCATATGGTCGTGGCCTCCGGCCGGTCGAGCCGCCATGTCGCATCCATCTGCGATCGCCTGATCAGCGAACTCAAGGACGCCGGCTTCGGCAATCCGCGGGTCGAGGGTCTGGCGGCCGGCGATTGGGTGCTCATCGATGCTGGCGATGTCATCATTCATGTTTTCCGCCCCGAAATCAGGGAATTCTACAACATCGAGAAGATGTGGCAGACCCCCGAGATCGAAGACGGAAAGCTGCACTGACCGGCACCGGCTGACAGGCCTTCCGGTCGTCAGCCTGGCTGGTTTTCAGGATCAGGTTTGAAGCCGCCCGGCCATGCGTGGCAGCGCGGCGAGAAGGTTCGTTGCGCTGATCCCGGCACGACAAACGCAGGGCACCATGCGCATCACTCTCTTTGCCGTCGGACGGCTCAAGTCAGGCCCCGAAAGCGAGCTGGCCGGCCGCTATCTGGATCGTTTCGCCAAATCCGGCGGCGCGCTCGGGCTCGATTTCGCCCGGACCATCGAGGTGGCCGAAAGCCGCGCCGCGACCGCCGAGCAGCGCAAGAAGGAAGAGGCGGCGCAGCTTGTCAAGAACATGCCCGACGGCGCCGCCCTGATCCTGCTCGATGAACGCGGCAAGACACCCGATTCGCCCGGCTTCGCCGACATGCTCGCGCGGTTGCGCGACGACGGCCGCCGCGATCTGGTCATCGCCATCGGCGGCGCCGACGGCCTCGACCCCGAGCTGCACGCCAGGGCCGACGCGGCGATCTGCTTCGGCCGGATGACCTGGCCGCACCAGCTGGTGCGCATCATGGCCGCCGAGCAGCTCTACCGCGCCGTCACCATTCTCTCCGGACACCCCTATCACCGCGCCTGACCGGCCCCGATGACGGTCTGCGCCAAGCGTCTCGCCGTTGCGCCCGGACCCGCGCCAGGCTCGCGAAGATTTGATGCGCCCGGACAATATGGTTCATGGAGCGTTAACGCGAAATTCGCTAGGGTGAAACCATGTGGAGCCCCCGATCCGTGCAGACAGTGACTGGCGCAGCAATGACTGCCGCCATCCCTCGCGCGCGCGCGGACAGAGGGCTGCCTTTTCTATCTCTGGCCCCCCGCCTGCTTGCCTTGGCCCTGATGCTGGCATTCGCCCCGGCGCCCGCCCATGCGACGGATGCCACCGAGCCCGATTCCGTTGGTGTCGCCACCGATCTCGAGCAGGAACAGGAAGCCAGCCGGCTGGAACTGCAGTCGGTCGCCGACGAGGCCGCCCTTGCCGCCAAGGCGCTTTCGGCGCTGGAAGCGGACATCGACGCCCTTCGCGCCGACCAGCAGGAGCTCGACCGCAAGATTGCCGAAACCGCCGCCCGGCGCGCGGAGCTCGACCAGCGGATCACCGCCGGCGAGCAGGCCATGACCGGTCTCTCGGAGCGCCAGGAGGCCGTACGGCTGTCGCTGATCTCGCGCCGCTCGGTCCTGGCGGAAGTGCTCGCCGCGCTGCAGCGGATCGGCCGCGATCCGCCGCCGGCTCTTCTGGTCAGTCCGGAAGACGCACTGTCCTCGGTGAGAAGCGCCATTCTGCTCGGCGCCGTGGTTCCCGAAATCCGCGCGGAAACGGCGGCGCTGGCCGCCGACCTGAAGGAATTGGCCGCCCTGCGCCAGGCCATTGCCTCCGAGCGGGTGTCGCTTGCGGCAGCCCTTGAGGAAAACGCCGCCGAAGAGCAGCGCCTTGCCAATCTGGCCTCCGAGAAGGCCGCCCTGCACGAGGAAAGCCGGCGGCGCCTCGATCGCGAACGCCAGCGGGCCGAGGCGCTCACTGTCCGCTCCGGCGAACTCGAATCGGTCATCGCCTCGCTGGCGGACGAGATAACCGCTCTCAAGCAGGCCGCCGAGGCCGCGCGCAAGGCCGAGGAAGAGCGCCAGCGCCAGCTGGCGGAGCGGCTGGAGCGGGCGCGGGCCTTCGCAGCCGTCGCCGTGCCCGACAAAAACCGCATTATGCCCGCATATGCATTTTCGAAGCTCACCGGTACCCTGTCGCTGCCGGCATCAGGCGAGATGGTGCGCTATTTCGGCGCGGACGACGGCACCGGGCACACTCTGGCTGGCGAGGTGCTGGCCACGGAAAAGGGCGCGACCGTCCACGCGCCGGCCGACGGATGGATCTCCTATGCGGGTCCGTTCCGCAGCTATGGCCAGGTGGTTATTATCGATACCGGCGAAAATCACCATGTGGTGCTGGCCGGAATGGAAAAGATCAAGGTCTCGGCCGGCCGGTTCGTGGTTGCCGGCGAGCCCCTGGCGACGATGGGACAGACGAGATTTGCAGGTTCGGCGGCTTTGTCGCTGGCATCGGAGCGTCCAACGCTCTACATTGAGATCAGAAAAGACGGTCAACCGGTCGACCCGCGATCGTGGTGGAAAGACGATATGTCTTCGAGAAAGGCAAGCAATGATACGTAAGGTGACACTTCTGACGGTTGGCGCATTGATGGGCGCAACGGCCGTAAGCGCAATCAACTCCTATGGCGGTTCCGCCAACGCGGCGGGAAGCGAGACCTATCGGCAGCTGGCGATCTTCGGCAACGTCTTCGAGCGCGTCCGCGCCCAGTACGTGACACCGCCGGAAGAGGAAAAGCTCATCGAGAGCGCCATCAACGGCATGCTCACCTCGCTGGATCCGCATTCGAGCTACCTCAACCAGGAAGCCGCCGATGACATGCGTACCCAGACCCGCGGTGAATTCGGCGGGCTCGGCATCGAGGTCACGATGGAAGATGAACTGGTCAAGGTCATCACCCCGATCGACGAGACGCCCGCCGCCCGTGCAGGCGTGCTGGCCGGCGACTTCATTTCCGAAATCGACGGCGAGCCGGTCCGCGGCCTGTCGCT
>JAHJUC010000069.1 GCA_018829385.1 Alphaproteobacteria bacterium | reverse complement strand
GGACCATGGAATTCGACAGGAATCGGTCGGCTGGCATTCTGGCCAGCGAGATTGCCCGGCTCTACGCGGCGGCCCTGCAGGGCGCGCTGCAGCCGCTGGGGCTGTCGCGTGCGCAGTATCTCGCCTTGAATGAACTCTGGCTCGAGGATGGATTGACCCAGCGCCAGCTGGCAGACCGCGTCGGCGTCGAGCAGGCGACCATGGCCAACACGCTGGTCCGCATGGAGCGCGACGGTTTGATCGAGAAAAAGCCCAATCCCGATGACGGGCGCTCGCAGCAGATCTGGCTGGCTGAGGTTGCGCATGGGCTGCAGGCGCCGGCGACGAGCGCAGTCGTGGAAGCCAATGATCTGGTGGCTGCCGGCCTTCCCGTCGCCGAGCGGGAACTGTTTTTCAGCATGCTGGCGCGCGTTATCGCCAATCTGCGGGCTGACCGGCCCACCTGACCTGGCGGGCCTGCGCCTGATTCCCGGACGGTCGCAACCGGCAGACAAGTGCGCACGCGGATGGACCACGAGAACAAGGGGTTTCCCGTCCGCGATAAACCGGATAGGCAGACCAACGGCGCTTCGCCGCACGATCTTTCACTCAAGCCATCCGGGATCAGCCGACATGGACAATATGCGCGGCATCATGCTGATGGTGTTGGGGATGGCGGGGTTTGCCGCCGAGGACATGTTCATCAAGCTCGCGGCCGGCCAGCTTCCGGTCGGGGAAATCCTCATGGTTCTCGGCCTTGTCGGCGCCCTGATCTTTGCGATCTATGCCCGCCTGAACGGCACAAGCGTGATTTCGAAAGGCTTTTTTCATCCCGCGGTGGTGCTGAGGAACCTCTCGGAAATGCTGGGTGGCCTGTGCTTCGTGATGGCGCTGAGCCTCATTCCGCTGGCGACCGCAACCACCATCCTGCAGGCGACGCCGCTGCTGGTGACCATGGGGGCGGCGCTGGTGCTGGGCGAGGCGGTCGGCTGGCGCCGCTGGACCGCCATTCTGGTCGGCTTTGGCGGCGTGCTGCTGGTCATCCGTCCGGGCCTTGAAGGGTTCGAGCCCGAAGTTTTGTGGGCCGTCGCCGGCGTGCTTGGCCTCGGCATCCGCGATCTCGCCAGCCGAAAGGTGCCAAAGACCATATCCTCGCTGCAGCTGTCGGCCTGGGGCTTCTTCGCGGTCGGCATATCCGGCGCCGTTCTGATGCTGGTCACCGGCGCGGCGGTGATGCCGGGCGCGACCGAGGCCATGTATCTCGGCGGCGCGTTGTCGGTGGGGGTGCTCGCCTACTGGGCGCTGACCGAAGCCACCCGCATCGGCGAGATTTCCGTGGTGACGCCGTTCCGCTATGTGCGGCTGGTGTTCTCGACGATCATCGGCATCCTGGTGTTTTCCGAGTTCCCGGACCTCTACACGCTGATCGGCGCCGGCATCATCATCGCCACCGGGCTCTACACGATCATGCGCGAACGCAGCCGCCGCCGCCAGGAAGCGGCACTCGCACGGGCCGCGGCCTCGATCGAACCCACTCCATGACGGGCAGGGTGCAGGTAATGCACCCGTCCCGCGCGTCACCGTCCGTAGCGGGCTTCCAGGTGGGCGATGAAATAGGCCGGGTTGAGTTCCTCGCCGGTGGCCTGGCGCAGGATTTCGGGCGTTGAGGCCGTCGATGCTTTCGACCAGATGTTGTCGCGCCGCCATTCATTGACCTGTGTGAAATCGCCCGACGCGATCTGCTGATCGACATCGGGATTGATCCTGAGGATCGCCGCCCATTGCTGCGCCGCCATCAGCGCGCCCAGAGTGTAGGACGGGAAATAGCCGAAAGACCCCGACGGCCAGTGCACGTCCTGCATCGGCCCGTTCTTCGGATCATCGAGGGTGGAGATGCCGAGCGAGGCCTGCATCCCGGCGTCCCAGGCTTCCGGAAGGTCCTTGACCTCCAGTTGTCCCGCAAGCAGGTCCTGTTCGAGCTCGTAGCGCAGGATCACATGCAGCGGGTAGGTGACCTCGTCGGCATCGACGCGGATCTTGCCGCGCCTGATCAGGTGCACATGCGGCAGCAGATCCTCCATCGTCCAGTTCTCCTGAAGATGGGTGTCGACCAGGGGCAGGGCGAAGCGCCAGAAGGCCGGGTTGCGGCCGATCTGCTTTTCGACGAACAGGCTCTGGCTTTCGTGGATCGACATGCCGCGCGCCTTGCCCGACGGCCAGTGCGCCCAGTCCTTGGGCAGGTTCTGCTCGTAAAGCCCGTGCCCGGTCTCGTGCAGGATGCCCATCAGCGCCGGCAGGAATTCGTCGGTGCGGTAGCGCGTCGTCATCCGCACGTCGCTCGGCACGCCGCCGCAGAACGGATGGTCGGAGACCGAAAGGCTGCCATGGTTCATGTCGAAGCCGACAGCCTTCATCATCTCGATGCCAAGCGCCTTCTGCCGCTCCACCGGATAGTCGCCGGAGAGCGCCTTGAGCGGGCGCTTTGCCAGCCGCTCTTCCTGCGCGGCAAGGGCTGCGGGCAGGAAATCGACCAGGAACGCTTTCAGCTCGGCGAAGACCGGCGTGATCTGGGCGGTTCGGTTGCCCGGATCGAACTGCTCCATCAGCGCGTCATAGGGCGCGAGCCCGAGCACCTCGGCGCGCATCGCGGCTTCCTCGCGCATCATCGAGACCACGCCTTCCAGCGCCGGCCGGAAAGCCTGCCAGTCTCCGTTGGGCCGGGCTGCGCGCCACAACTGTTCCGACCGCATGCCGGTGCGCATTTTCCGCTCGACGAAGTCCGAGGGCAGGCAGGTCATGTTGATGTAGTTGCGCTCGAGCTCGCCGAGCGCGATTTTCTGTTCCGGTTCAAGCGCTTCCGACTTCGCCGCCTCGATCCAGTCACGGACCTGGGCGGCCGTGGCCTGGCGGTGATACATGCCCGATAGCGTCGCCATGGCTTCGGCGCGGCTCTCGCCGCCGCCCGGCGCCATGTTGGTCGCTTCGTCGGTGCCGAGAATGGAAAGCGCGTGTTCCAGCGCGCCCAGAGCGCGGCAATGGGCATCAAGCTTGGCGTAGGACATGGGATCACTCCGGTTTTGGCGAATCCGCATGGGATAGGCCAAGCCCCCGGAACCCGCAAGGGCAAAGCGCAAGGTCGCACCGCTCGGTCGAAACCATGGCCGGAGCGGCTGACGCGCGGCAGCGACAAAACTCCGTTCAGGTCATCTATCTGTTGGATACAAAATGTATAATTCGGTGGAATCGACAGGTTCGAGCAAGGCTGCGCGGCGATTGTCAGAATCATTTGTTAGGAGACAAGCATGAATATCGAAGGCGTCAGCCATTCGAATATTCGAACCGTCAGCCGAACGGGATCCGTCAAGGATTCCGCGCCGACTATTCATGCTTACGCCATTCAGTCCTATCAGGATCTGGGTCCGGTTGGGGATGTCGAGGCCACCGGAACCTATGATCCCTTCGGCAAGATCGCGCCGACCGCGGCCACATTCACCGTGGCGGCAGCCAACGGCTACGAGATCTACATGCCGGTGCGCCCGGGCTATTCTTCCACCAATCTGTCGATCGCGGTTACCGACCCGTCGGCAGAGCCGTTCTCGGCCGGGAAAACCAAGTCCGAGATCGTCGAGGCAGCCCGCAAGGCCGTAGATGCACGAATCGCTTCCATGGCTGAAAGCGGCCAGCCGTTTCGTCCGAAATCCAATGAGGCTGTCGACTGGTATTCGGCGTTCGGCGATCTTGACCGGCGTGCGCTGAGCGCCATCCGGACAGATGAATCCGGTTTCTTTTCGAGCGTCGAAAGAGAAATCGCGAAGTCGATCATGACCCAGCAGCAGTCGCTTGCCATGGGCATGTATCACGG
>JAHJUC010000545.1 GCA_018829385.1 Alphaproteobacteria bacterium | reverse complement strand
GGCGGAAGGCAAGGTCCACTACATCGAGGGCAACCGCGACCACCCGATCAACAAGGGCGTGCTGTGCGCCAAGGGGTCGGCGGGGATCATGCAGCATTATTCCCCGGCGCGGCTGAAGAAGCCTCTGCTGAGGACCGGGGAACGCGGATCGGGCGAATTCAGGGAAATCGAATGGGACGAGGCACTGGGGCTTGCCACCGAATGGCTCGGCGAGGTTCGCCGCACCGATCCGCCCAAGCTCGCCTTCTTCACCGGACGCGACCAGAGCCAGTCGATGACCGGATGGTGGGCGCAAGCATTCGGCACACCGAACTATGCCGCCCATGGCGGTTTCTGCTCGGTCAACATGGCCGCCGCCGGCATCTACACGATGGGCGGCGCGTTCTGGGAGTTCGGCGCGCCGGACTGGGACAAGACCGAGCTGTTCATGATCTTCGGCGTGGCCGAGGATCATGATTCCAACCCGATCAAGATGGGACTGGGCAGGCTGAAGGAACGCGGCGTCAAGGTGATCGGCGTCAACCCGGTGCGCACCGGCTACAATGCCATCGCCGACGAATGGCTCGGCATCACGCCGGGCACCGACGGGCTCTTGATCCTGGCGCTGGTGCACGAACTGATGCGCAACGGCAAGATCGATGTCGACTACCTGATCCGCTACACCAATGCGCCCTGGCTGGTGATTGATGATCCCGAGGGCACGGGCCACGGCCTGTTCGCGCGCGACGATGAGGGCACGCCGCTGGTGGCAGAGCGGAACAGCGGCCAGGTCCTGTCCTCGGCCACGCCAGGGATCAAGCCGGCGCTGAAGGGTCGTTTCGAATTGCCAGACGGGCGTCACGCCATTCCGGTGTTCGAACTGCTGGCGCAAAAATATCTGGACCCGCAATTTGCCCCGGCCGCGGTGGCCGGACGGACCGGAATCGAGACTGATACCATCATCCGCATCGCAGGAGAGATCGCGGAAGCCGCCTTCGAGCGCGAGGTGATCATCGAGCGACCCTGGACCGATATGAAGGGCGAGCGGCACGAGCGAATGATCGGCCGGCCGGTGGCGTTTCACGCCATGCGCGGCATCTCGGCCCATTCCAACGGCTTTCAGACCGCGCGCGCATTGCATCTGCTGCAGATCCTGATCGGATCGATCGACTGCCCCGGCGGCTTCCGTTTCAAACCGCCCTACCCGCGGCCGGTGGCCGGGCAGCCGCGGCCGCATGGCGGCGCCTGCGCCGACACGGCGCTGGCCGGGCCGCATCTGGGCTATCCGCGCGGGCCGGAAGACCTGCTGCTCGAAGCCGACGGCGAGACCGCGCAGCGCATCGACAAGGCGTTTTCCTGGGATGCGCCGCTGTCGGCGCACGGGCTGATGCACATGGTGATTTCCAACGCCCATGCGCGCGATCCCTACGGCATCGACGTCTTGTTCATGTACATGGCCAACATGGCCTGGAACTCGTCGATGAACAGCTCTTCGGTGATGAAGATGCTGACCGACAAGGACGCGAATGGCGAGTACGTGATCCCGAAAATCATCTATTCGGACGCCTATTCCTCCGAGATGGTGGCGTTTGCCGACCTGATCCTGCCGGATACCACGTACCTCGAACGTCATGACTGCATCTCGCTTCTCGACCGGCCGATCAGCGAGCCGGAAGCGCTGTGCGATTCGATCCGCTGGCCGGTGGTCGAACCGGACCGCGACGTGCGCGGCTTCCAGAGCGTGCTGCTCGATCTCGGTGCACGGCTGAAACTGCCGGGCATGGTCGATGAGGCGGGCGCGCCGATCTACAAGGACTACGCGGACTATATCGTCAATCACCAGCGCAAGCCGGGCATCGGACCGTTGTCGGGCTGGCGCGGCGAGGATGGCGACAAGACCGGCCGGGGAAAGCCCAATCCGGACCAGCTCAAGCGATACATCGAGAATGGCGGCTTCTCGCAGGTGCACGTGCCCGAGGAAGCCCACTATTTCAAGCACGCCAACCGGGCCTGGAGCGACTGGGCAATCGAACACGGGCTGCAGGACGGGCCGGTGGAAAACATCTTCCAGCTCTACCTCGAGCCCTTGCGCAAGTTCCAGCTTGCGGCCGAAGGCAAGATCAAGCCGGTGCCGCCGGAGCATCACCGGGAGCGGATCAGGACCTGTTTCGATCCGCTGCCAACCTGGTATCCGCCATTTGCCGATGACGGGCTTGATGAGGACGCCTATCCGCTTCACGCCATCACCCAGCGGCCGGCGGCGATGTACCATTCCTGGGGATCGCAGAATGCCTGGCTGAGGCAGATCCATGGCGAGAACGCGTTGTATGTGCCGGGCGGCGTCTGTGACGCGCAAGGCCTCATTGACGGCGACTGGGCGCTGGTGACGTCGCAATCGGGGGAAATCCGGGTGAAGATCCGCCGCATGGACGCGGTCAACGGCTCGACGCTGTGGACATGGAACGCCATCGGCAAGCGCGCCGGGGCCTGGGCGCTCGACAAGGAAGCGCCGGAGGCGACACGCGGGTTCCTGCTCAACCACCTGATCGACGAATTGCTGCCGCCCAGGGGCGACGGGCGCCGCTGGGCCAATTCCGATCCGATCACCGGGCAGGCCGCCTGGTTCGATCTCAGGGTTTCGATCCGGAAGGATGCCGACCAGACCAGCGGGCAGAGCCTGCCAGACGCCGGCGCGCAGAAAAGCCCGGTCGGACAGGCACCGGCCAACGTGGCGTTCGGACGGGGGAAAACCGCATGACCAGCCTTCCCCAATCGACCGAAAAGCGCCTCGGCCTCGTCATCGATCTCGATACCTGCGTCGGCTGCCATGCCTGCGCGGTCAACTGCAAGGAATGGAACACCGGCGCCGGCGCCTCGCCGCTCGCCGACACCGACGCCTATGGCGCCGATGTG
>JAHJUC010000544.1 GCA_018829385.1 Alphaproteobacteria bacterium | reverse complement strand
GTTTGCGCAAACCAGCTGTCCGGATCGACGTAAAGCGCGCCTTGTGGCCGGTGTCCCACACGGTAGTGACGGTTCGGGTGCCCCGGTTCGGACAGGATGCCGCCATTGTGCCCCGACTTGGTCAGCACGAAGGTGAGGTCTGCATCGGTGAAGAGCCGCGTCTTGTAGACCGATTTCCACGGCGCGATGTGGTCGGTTTCGGTTCCGACCACGAACATCGGCGCGGCGATGTCCTTGAGCGCGATCACCCGCCCCTCGACCGCGAAACGCCCCGCGGAGAGCCGGTTTTCCAGGAACAGGCCCCTGAGATACTGCGAATGCATCCGCGCCGGCATCCGCGTCGTGTCGGCGTTCCACACCCCGATGTCGGTCGGCAGGTCGTCCCTGCCGAGGAAGTAGCGCTGCACGGCGCGGGTGTAGATAAGGTCCTCGGCCCGGATCGAGGCGAAGGCGCGGGCCATCTGCGGTCGGTCGAGATAGCCCTGGACCCACATCATGTCTTCCAGGAAGGCGACCTGGCTTTCGTCCAGGAACAGCAGCAACTCGCCCGCCTCGGAAAAATCCACCTGCGCCGCCATCAGGGTTATGCTGGCCAGCCGGTCGTCGCCATCGCGGGCCATTGTCGCCGCCGCGATCGCCAGCATCGTGCCGCCCAGGCAATAGCCGTTGGCGTGGATCTTCCGGCCCGGCACGATTGCCGTGATCGCGTCGAGCGCCGCCATCACCCCGCGCTTGCGGTAGTCCTCGAGCGACAGGTCCCGCTGCTCGGCGGTCGGATTGCACCAGGAAATGGCAAAGACGGTGAAGCCCTGGCCGACCAGGTAGTTGACCAGCGAATTGTGCGGCGAGAGATCGAGAATGTAGTATTTCATGATCCATGCCGGGACGATCAGCACCGGTTCGGCCTGCACGTTGCCGGTCTGCGGCGTGTATTGCAGCAGTTCGAAAATGTCGTTGCGGTAGACCACTTCGCCCGGCGTGCAGGCGAGGTCCTCGCCAAGCCGGTAGCCCTCGGGCGGCGGTGTGTGCGCCTGGCTCAGCGTGTGCAGCCAGTCGTCGGTGGCATGCACTGCGCCTTCGGCCAGGTTGCGCCCGCCGGTCCTTGCCGTTTCCGCCAGGATTTCCGGATTCAGCCAGGGAAAGTTCGACGGCGAGACCGTGTCGAGCATCTGGCGCACCAGGAACCGCGTCCGGTCGGAATCCTGCTTGCGCAGGCCGCGCATGTTATCGGTCGCATGGTCCCACCAGTCCTGTGTTGCCAGGAAGCCCTGTTGCCAGAGGCTGAACGGCAGGGACTGCCAGTTGGGGTCGGCGAACCGGTGATCATAGACCTTGGCCGCAAAAGGAGGGCTTTGCGCCGTGCCGGAAGCGGACTTCGCGGCGAAATCCATCAGTTTGAGAGCATTGTCCCTGGCGTGTTCGGCCAGTTCCAGCTGCCGCCCCGGCGCGCGGGCAAGATGCAGCGCCCAGTCCGTCCAGGTTTCGACCAGCGCGAATGGAGAGACCCCGCCCGTCATCCGCGCGACCGCGCCACGCGCGGCCTGGTCAATCACCGCATAGGGATGTTGCACGGGTCCATTCCCCGCTGGCTGCGGCAGTGAAACGGGCACCGGCATCGTTGCAGGGCTGGCTGGCTTTGTCGACACTTTGACTTGGCTGTTCTTGCGCATGAGGTCGCACCATCCTCTCATGCTCACACTAGCAAGGTCCCGCGCATACGCCTTGACCGATATCAAGCGGCACGGTTTTGAAGCGCGGCCCTCCGGCCTTCATCGGTCCGGCGTTCGACAACTGCCCCTGTCTCTCCATCAGCTGCTACGCAAAGCGCTTCTCCCGTTGGCCGGGCTGGCATGCGCGCAACCACATGTCATCAATCCTGGACAGCGCCGATGCATCCAGATGCTCGGTGTGATGCCAGTATTCTCCGTCCTCGATCATGTAACCGAGGCGGCTCTCCTCCGAAAGCGCGGCATCAACCGCGTCAGTCTCGATCCGTACCCTTGCGGCGGGCCGTGCCAGGTCGGCAAATGCGGCGCGCGGGAAGATCAGTCTGCTGACCGGTTCGGCCGACAGGTTGACGCAGGCGCATCCTTGCCGCCCGGCAAGCGCCATCAGACGGGCCGATTTGGCTTCGAGCGATTGCAGCGTGACATCGGGGCGCAATGGATCTGCCGTCCCTTCACCATAAAAATGCGTCATCTTGCCGGAATAGGTCATGTCGCAGGCAAAATAGGCCAGAATATCGGGTTTGAGCGCGTCGAGCGCCCAGTACCCGGCAGTAAATGCCATGGTGCCGCCGCCGTAGACGAAGCCGCCAAACCGGTTCTGGGCGGGAACGTAGCTCTCGTGACTGTGCACCGATTGCCACGGCGCGATCCGGTCCGGCCTGCGGGATGCTGGAAAATCGCCGGCATGCACCAGATAATCCCAGTCCGGCCGCGCGCGCCACGCATTGTTTATGGCGATGATCTTTACATTGTCTGGCTTGGGCCAGTTCCTCGCGGACGGGGCGCTGGGTCCGCTGCCCAGGATGAGGGCGATCGAAAGGCGTTTCGGGTTAGCCATCTGTTTATGTCCTCGGCACCCCGCCCTGCGTCGCAGTCGTCGGCGGCTTTGAGGTGAACCTAGGCGCGGATTGCCAATCGGCAATGCACGGCGGAAATTTCTCGGGGTGCCGGGGCGGTGCCCGTTGACCGGCTTCCACCAGACGTCTCAGCCGCAGCATGGGCGGCGGCTGCCAACAGTTTGGATTCATTCTAAACTATACAGTTTGACTCCACTTTCGGAATACATTACCGAAAATCTCATGTTTAGAAGACAGGTCGGCGAAATGGCGCGAATGGAACATGATGATTGCGGTGACTGCCCTGCGGCAGCCTATCTGCGCCAGCCGCCGGAAAACCTGGTGGTCAACGGCTATCGCAACTGGATTGCTGGTCTGGCCCATGCGGATCAGCGCTACTGGGACGCCACCTGGGCAGCCCACGCCAGGGCGCTCGGTGCAATCGACGGGCAGATCGCGCTTGATGCCATGGCATCGCTGATCCGCCAGCTCGGTGCCTGCGCAACCTGCCCCTTGCGGTTCTACAAGCCGGGTGCCGGCCATTTGTGCCGCGACGAATGTCTTGTTCTGGGCATGGTATCGGGCGCGCAGCATGGCGATGAGGATCTTCTGGTCCAGTCCGCCAAGCTGCTCACCTGTTCCGACGCATGTATCGAGGTGATCGAGCGCGCAAGTGCCTACGCGGGAATCCTGCTTGGCCACAGCCACAGGCTTGCGCCCATCCCGCTGAGCGCGATTGCCGACATCGACATGAGGTCGGTGTTTGCCGGATCCGGAGCGAGCGGATCGGTTCACTGAATGACCATGCCAGATCGGGAGTACCTGAGATCATGAAAAGCTTCATCCGTCTATTCGGACTTGGCCTCGCCGCCTCGACCGCCATGACAGGCATTGCGGTTGCCGATGTCACGCCCGAGGCTGTGATCGGGCATTATGCCGACGTTGCGGAAGCAAAATACGGCGATGCACTGGCGACCGCCAGGGCGCTCGATGCTGCCATCGAAGCGCTTCTCGCAAATCCGACGGACGAGACGTTGCAGGCCGCCAGGTCCGCCTGGCTTGCGGCCCGGGTGCCCTACCAGCAGTCCGAGGTCTATCGCTTCGGCAACGCGATCGTTGACGACTGGGAAGGGCGGGTCAATGCCTGGCCGCTCGACGAGGGGCTGATCGACTATGTCGATCCGAGCTATGGGTCCGAGAGCGACGAGAACTCGCTGTTCACCGCGAACGTGATCGCCAACCCGTCGATCGAAATCAACGGCAAGACCATCGATGCCTCACGGATCACGCCGGAGCTTATCTCCGCAACGTTGCAGGAGGCGGGCGGCATCGAAGCCAATGTCGCATCCGGCTATCACGCGATCGAGTTCTTGCTCTGGGGACAGGATCTGAACGGCAATGGCCCCGGCGCCGGCAACCGTCCCGCCACCGATTACAGCCTCGAGAACTGCACCAATGGCAATTGCGACCGCCGCCGGGAGTATCTGGGCGCTGCCAGCGATCTGCTGGTGGCGGATCTGGAAGAGATGACCGCCAACTGGAAAGCCGGCGGTGCTGCGCGCGTGGCGCTCGAGAACAGCGGCGTGGCCGGCGGCTTGTCGACGATCCTCACCGGCATGGGCTCGCTCTCCTATGGCGAACTGGCCGGTGAGCGCATGAAGCTCGGTCTGCTGCTCGGCGATCCGGAGGAAGAGCATGATTGCTTTTCCGACAACACCCACGATTCGCACCGCTACGATGCCTTGGGAATTCGCACCGCCTACACCGGGGCCTACACGAGGCCGGATGGATCGCAAATGACCGGACCGTCACTGGCCGATCTGCTGGCTGCGAAGGATCCGGCGATTGCGCAGGAGCTTTCCGACGATCTCGATGCCACCATCGCGGCCATGGAAGCCATGGTCGAGCGTGCCGAAACCGTCGAAGCCTATGACCAGATGATTGCCGTCGGCAATGACGATGGCAACGCCACGGTGCAGGCGGCGATCGACGGCCTGATTGCACAGACCCGGTCGATCGAACGCGCCATTGCGGCGCTTGAGCTTGGCGCCATCGAACTGGAAGGGTCTGACAGCCTCGACAGCCCCGATGCCGTCTTTCAGTGAGAACAGCAGATCATGATCGTTTGCAGCTGCAATATCGTTTCCAGGAAAGACATCGAGCAGGTCGTCGTTGACTTCCTCAACGAGGACGAATGGCAACTCATCACGCCGGGAAAGGTGTTTCAGGCCATGAGCGCCCGCGGCAAGTGTTGTGGTTGCTTTCCCGGTGTGATCGATATTATCGTGGAGACAACCGAACACTATCATGGGTTGATGCAAAGCCCGGCGCCGAAGGTGGTGGATCTGCTGAACCGCATTGCAGATCAACGGATCCGCATCGAAATGGCCAAGAAGAGAGCCCGGACGAAAGCCCGCCCGGAAGTTGCAGTATCACGCTAACGGTGATTTATTGGAGCGGTATCTGGAGCTCAAGGTTGATGGAAATTTAGGCAGGTCATGAAAAAGAGCAAGAAGGTCATCGAGTGTCTGAACGAGGCGCTGTTTCTCGAGCTCGGAGCGGTCAACCAGTACTGGTTGCACTACCGGCTGCTTGAGGACTGGGGCTACACGAAGCTGGCTGCCAAGGAGCGGGCGGAGAGCATCGAGGAAATGCAGCACGCCGACAAGATCATCGAGCGCATCATTTTCTTGAGCGGATTTCCCAATCTTCAGACCGTGGCGCCGCTCAGGATCGGGCAGAACATCAAGGAAGTGCTCGAATGCGATCTGGCTGGCGAACAGGATGCCTGGAAAGCCTACACCAAGTCGCGCGATATCTGCGAGAAGGAGGGCGACTACGTCTCCAAGAACCTGTTCGAGGCCTTGATCGCCGACGAAGAGGGGCACATTGATTTCCTCGAAACCCAGCTCGAACTCCTGTCCCGGCTGGGCGAACAGAAATATGGTCAGCTGAACGCATCCCCTGCTGACGCGTAGTTTTTCATGAATGCAGTGGTCGTTTTCAGGCCCGTGCGGGATTTGAACATGATCGCGAAACAAGAATTTAAGTGTCGGCAAATGCATAATTCGCGCGGCACTGTATGACCGAACACTTTTCATTACGTAGCGGCATGACAAATGGAAAGCGCATCCCGCATCGTGTCCTGCTTGGCTGCGTTGCGGCGGGACTGGCACTCGCATCGGCGATGCCGATCCAAGCGGGAGATCTTGCGGCATTGCCGCACACCCGCGATGACCTGACCGAAAAGGATCGCCAGCGTGTCGAACGGACGGTCCGGCCGGCGACGTCGTTTGCGGCGGCTGAACAGTTCGAGCGCATGCAGGGCGGCGCCGGCACGTCCACCAAGCTGGTCAATCGGGATGCGTTGTCTCATTTCAGCGCCAATCTGACATTTGAACAGGAAGAGACCTTCAAGCTCGGAAACGCCCTGTTCCGGAAGCTCTGGGTGTCTTCGCCCTCATCCACGCTGGCGTCCGACGGGCTCGGCCCGCTTTTCAATGCCCGTGCCTGTCAGAGCTGTCACATCAAGGACGGTCGCGGCCATCCCCCCGAAGGGGCTGCGGACGCGACGTCGATGTTCCTGCGGCTTGCCCGTCCGGCAAGTACAGACGAGGAGCGTGATGCGCTCGAGCAATTTCTGGTCGCGTCCTTGCCCGATCCCGTCTACGGCGGCCAGCTGCAGGATCTCGCGGTCCCGGGTCTGAAGGCCGAGGGCCGCATGGTGATCGAGTACCGGGAGCAGCCGGTCGAACTGGGCGACGGTTCGGTCGTCTCCTTGCGCAAGCCGAGCTACAGCGTTGCCGATCTCGGTTTCGGCCCGCTTGATCCTTCGACCACCCTGTCGCCGCGGATGACCCCGCCAATGACCGGCCTGGGCCTGGTCGAGGCCATTCACCCGGCCGATATCCTTGCCCATGCCGACCCCGAAGACCGGGATGGCGATGGCGTCTCCGGGCGCGTTGCCATCGCCCGCGACCCCGCCACCGGCAAGCTTGCCATCGGGCGTTTCGGCTGGAAGGCCCAGAACGCAACCGTGCGCCAGCAATCCGCCGGCGCCTTTTCCGGAGACATCGGCATCTCCACGCCGGATGTCCCGGAAAGCCACGGTGATTGCACGGCCAGCCAGACAGAATGCCTGGCGCTGCCCACCGGTGTTCAGGCCGGTCTCGGGGACACCGAGGCGCCCGATCCGGTGCTGGATCTGGTCACCTTCTATTCGCAGAACCTCGCGGTTCCGGCGCGCCGCCTGGTTGATGACGCCGATGTCCTGGCCGGCAAGCAGATCTTCTACGATCTTGGGTGCACCGCCTGCCATGTCCCGAAATATGTGACATCGCGCCAGGCGGCGACCAAGGCGCACCGGTTCCAGTTGATCTGGCCGTATTCCGATTTCCTGCTGCACGACATGGGCGAAGGTCTGGCCGACGGCCAGCAGGTCGGTTCGGCCAATGGCCGGGAATGGCGCACGCCGCCGCTCTGGGGCATCGGCCTGACCAGCATCGTCAACGGCCATACGTTTTTCCTGCACGACGGCCGCGCGCGCAATCTGGCCGAAGCCATTCTCTGGCACGGCGGCGAGGCTGAAAATGCGCGTGACGGCTTCGCCGGCCTGGCCAAATCAGACCGGGACAACCTCCTGAGATTTCTGGAAAGCCTGTGATGAACCGTCTTCTGATCTGTCTTGTGGCGCTGCTTGTCAGTGCAGCTGTCGCACGCGCGGATCAGGATGCGGCCCGTCTGCCGATCGGTCCGGTGCTGCAACGGATGCTGGCGGAGTATGTCCGTCCTGGCTACGCGGAATTCAATGCCGCCGCAACAAGCCTCAAGACCTCCGTAGCAGCACTGTGCGAAAACCCGACCGATGAGAGCCTGAAAGCAGCACGAGCCGCATTTCGCGGCGCGGTGGAAAGCTGGTCGCGCATGGAGTGGCTGCGGCTCGGTCCGGTGATGTCCGAAAACCGGCTCGAGCGCATCCTGTTTTTCCCGGACCGCAAGGGCACCGGCAGGAAGCAGGTCGAGGCCGCCATCGCCTCACGGCAGAAAGACGTCACAGAGGTCGCCACGCTTGCCGGCCAGAGTGTTGCCATGCAGGGTCTGGGTGCGCTCGAGTTCATCCTCTTCGGCAGCGGCAGCGACGCGCTGGCCGCTGCGGAGGCGTCTCACCGCTGTGCCTTTGCACGGGCGGCGGCAAGCAATCTCGTCGACATGTCGAACGAGATCATCGACGGATGGCAGGATGGGACCGCTCTCGTTGAAACGTTTCTCAAGCCCGCGCCCGGCAATCCGCTGTTCAGGACCGACCAGGAGGCGTTGAATCTGTTGCTCGGGCAGATGATCCACGGCCTCGAAGCCATCCGTGACACCCGTGTGAACGCTTTTCTCGACAGGGAAAACCCCGGTCATGACCGGCCCAGATCGGCTCTCTTCTGGCGTTCCGGCATGACATTGCCGTCGATCCGCGCCAATCTGGAAGGCCTTGAGACGCTGTTCAATGAAAGCGGCATCGAAATCGTGTCGAAGGACAGCGCTCCCCGGCTTGCCGATGCCATCCGTTTTGAATTCCGGCAGGCGATCCGCACCGCGCGGGACCTCGAGGCGCCGGTCGGCGATCTGCTCGCCGATCCCGAAACCCGCGAGAAACTGGTCTATCTCGATTACGCCATCAAGATCATCATTGCTCGCCTCGATCAGGAGTTTGCCCAGGCAGGCGGTCTTGCGGTCGGGTTTTCGTTCGGAGATGGCGATTGAAACCGGTCGTTCTTGAAAGACGAAAGTTTCTGGCGGGCGCGGGCCTCGCCTGGCTGGCAAGCCTTACGCCGGCCGGTGCGGAAAAACTGCTCGCCTCCGAAGTCCTGTTTGCCGCCGCCTACCTGGATCCGAAAGGTGCGTATGGTGTGGCCATTCTGGATGAAGCAGGGGCAATTGTCTCAACCCATCCGCTGCCCGGCCGCGGGCATGGCTTTGCCGCCGGTCCGCAGGTTGAATGGCTTGTCGCCTTTGCCCGGCGCCCCGGCAATTTCGCCGTCGCGCTGCATCGCCGCATGGCGGCCGAGCCCGTGCTGTTTCACACACCCGCCGACCGGCACTTCTATGGCCATGGCGTGTTTTCCGCCGATGGCTGTCTGCTCTACGCCGCGGAGAACGCGTTTGAAACGGGCGACGGCATCGTCGGCGTCTATGACGTCACCGATGGCTTCAGCCGGATTTCGGAAGTCGCCACCGGCGGCGTCGGCCCGCATGAAATCGTCCTGATGCCGGACGGTAAGACATTGTGCGTTGCGAATGGCGGCATACGCACCCATCCCGATCAGGGGCGGCAGAAGCTCAACCTGCCCACCATGGCGCCGTCCATGGCCTTCATAGACACCGCGACCGGAGCGCTCGTCTCCTCCCATGTCCTGCCCGCCAGGCTGCACCGGCTGTCCTTGCGCCACATGGCGGTGGATGCGAGCCACCAGGTCTGGATCGGCGGTCAGTATGAGGGAGATGTCTTCGACGAGGTGCCGGTCCTGGCGAAACTTCATGAAGATCTCGGGCTCGTGTCGGTCGAACTCGAAGATCGGGTTGCCGCAGCTCTCGGCAAGTATGCAGGGTCAGTTGCGATCGGCAATGATGGTGTGACGCTCGCCGTCGCATCGCCCAGGAGCGGCGTGGTGATCACGCTCGATACCCTCACCGGCAAGGCCCTTGCAATCGACAGGAAACCGGGCACATGCGGGGTCCAGGCCCGGCGGGATGGCTTTGTTAGCTCCAGCGAGACCGGCCGATTTGGCGCCGCCAGCCATGATCTCGCCTGGGACAATCACATCGCAAAGGCGTGAAGCCGGCGCATTGAAGCCCGATCTGGACCGCCACGGCCGTACGATAACAATGCGGAATCACCGTCGAAGAAGCGATCCGTTAACGCCCGCGAACTACAAGATTTTGCAGTCAGCGGTTAAATTGTTAGCTCTTGAGCATGTTGGACGCAATCATGCCGGCAACAGTAGATCAATGTGCCCGGCGGCGCTTTTCTTGCTCAGAAAATCCGCTTGCCGCGTCGGCGTGTCTCGCCGGAATGAAGAAGAAGTGAAAAGCTTGCGAGAGTGATAATTGCGATTGCGATCGCGCCTATTCCTAGAACAATCATTGCTCGGCCCCAGCTGACATCATTGTCATTTTCGGAGTAGAAGCTACGAGCAGCAACTTGTCCGAAGCTTGTGCTGCAACAGCGCCTAAGACCTGAGACTGGCCGGAGCTTGGCAAGCCAAGCCCCGGCATGACCCCGGAATATGATTAACACTGGTAACCGGCGTTAACCTTCGGGCAAGGATTAATACGTAAAAAACAATCTAATCTTCGGATTGTGGATATGTGCGATCAGTTCGCCCCCACAAAGGCATGAAGCCGCTCCAAGGTTCCGGCTAGATCCGGATTTCCAGAATTTCATGGGCCAAGCGGCGCACGGTATGCAAACACCGGCTGTGTCCTGTCAGCAAGCGTGACAGGGACATCAAGTGTTTCAACGCCACACCTGCAGCAAGACAGGCCCAGTCGATATCCTCGGCTCATGGCCGACTGTTGGGGTTAAACGCGTGGGGCAGATTCAAGCAAGGGTGAGGGATGCAGCGGCTGCTGACGGCCTGCGCGCACGGCTTGAGCTGACCCGGCTTGACCAGGAGAGCGGCGACCGCCTGCGCGGCATGCGCCCGATGATCGAGTCCGAAGCCCGAATTGCCCTCTCGGCCTTTTTCGAACGCCTCCAGAACACGCCGGAAATCGCTTCGCTGTTCACGTCGGGTCGCCAGATCGACCGGCTTGAGGAGCTGGAAGTGGCCCACTGGTCCATCCTCGCGGATGGCCGTTTTGACGGTCTTTATGCAGACCGGTCGATCATTCTCGGAGAGGTTCGCCAGCGTATCGGCCTGGATGCAGGCTGGTCCATCGGCGGACACGCCCTGGTCCTCGAACGGGTTATCCGCCGGCTTGTCGATGAAAATCCCGCGGGCCTGTTCAGGATTTTTTCGCGGCAGGCCGAACGGAACCAGCTGGCTGACCGGCTCGTCGACGTCGTCAAGGCCGCTCTCATCGACATCGACATGCAGGTTACCCACAGGCTTGGCGAGCAGGCCCGGACTTTTACCAAGCAGCGCGAGGCCGAAATCGCCCAGGAACGCGCGCTGGTCGAATCCACCCTGGGAGCCGCGCTTGCGCAACTGGCTGAAGGTGATCTGTCGGTTCGGGTCGAGCCTGAGGCCATTGAACCCCACCGGCAGGCAGCCGACAATTTCAATCTTGCAGTCAGCCGCCTTGAAGACCTTGTGACCGGCGCCGCCGCCAGCCTGGCCGAGGCCGAGCGGCTTGCCGCCCGGCTCAGCGACGATATCGAGGCTGTGCGGGTCGAGATCGAGCGGCAGGGCGCGTCCGTTGACGAGGAGCATGACGGTCTTGCCGCAATCGCCGAGCGTATGCGGGTGACCGCCGGAGCGGCACTGAAGGCCGAAACCCTGATTGCCGAAGCCCGCAAGAGCGCGGAAGCCGGTGACCGGGTTGTTGCCGCCGCCATCGATGCGATGGCCGGCGTCGAGAATTCAGCCGAACAGATCGGCAAGATCATCTCGGTCATCGAGGAGATCGCCTTCCAGACCAACCTGCTGGCGCTCAATGCAGGGATCGAGGCTGCCCGCGCAGGGGATGCCGGTCGCGGCTTTGCTGTCGTCGCCACCGAAGTTCGCGCCCTTGCGCAAAGGTCGGCTGGAGCCGCCAATGAAATCAAGGATCTGGTGTCTGACGCAAAATCCCATGTCGGGCGCGGCGTCGAACTGGTGGATCAGACCCGCTTCGCCATTTCGGGACTTGTCGAGCAGGTGGGCAACATCTCCCAGTCCGTTTCGGGCGTCGGCGCCCAGTCGCAGACAGAGGCCGATCACATCGGCGGCTCGGCGACCTCTCTCGGCCGGATTGCCGGTGAGATCAACTCCGGTTCAGCACGGTTTGCCGGGGCGGCCGAAACCGGCGCGGATTTGCAGCTCGTCATTTCCGAACTCGGCGAGCAGATCCGTCTGCATCGGCAGCAGCGCCACGCCGGCTTTCAAAGCGTTGAGCTGTCAGCTCAGCCGACATCTGCGCAGGCCGGACACGTGCAACCGCCGCAGCGGAGGCTCGCGCGATGAGCCTGATCGAGAAACAGGTCGCGGCAAACCGCGTATGCCCATTCACAAGCAAGGATAGTCGACATGTCGTCTGACGGTACATCAGCAAAAGTCTTGAAACTGCCGGAGGTTCTCGACCTCAACGCAGCCAGCCGGCTGCATGAACAGGTGCTCGCGCACAAGGGCGAGGACATTGACATTGACGCGTCGGATGTCAGCCGGGTTGGTGCTCAGTGCCTCCAGGTGCTGCTGGCTGCCGCAAAGAGCTGGCGCGCCGAAGACCAGAATTTCAAGGTCCAGCCGGCTTCGGATGTCTTTATCAAGACATTGCAATTACTAGGAATTTCGGATGAAGCCCTGCTTCCAAAGGAGATGCTGAAATGAAAAAGAAGGTTCTCACGGTCGATGACTCGCGAACCATCCGCAACATGTTGCTGGTGACCCTCAACAATGCCGGTTTTGACATCGTCCAGGCGGAAGACGGTATCGAAGGGCTCGAAGTGCTCGAAGAATCCAATCCGGACGTCATTGTCACGGACATCAACATGCCGCGGCTTGATGGCTTCGGCTTCATCGAAGGTGTGCGGCAGAACGATCGCTATCGCGC
>JAHJUC010000543.1 GCA_018829385.1 Alphaproteobacteria bacterium | reverse complement strand
TCAGGAAAAGGTCGCCACAGAGCTGGCCGCGGTCGGGTACATTCCCGATCGCGACCTGGCGACGGCTTTGTGGCTGATGGACAGCCTCAAGCGGCCGCTGCTGCTGGAAGGCGAGGCCGGCGTCGGCAAGACCGAGGTGGCGCGCGCGCTGGCGCTCGCTCACGATACCAGGCTGATCCGGCTGCAATGCTACGAGGGGCTCGACCAGAGCGCGGCGCTCTATGAATGGAACTACCAGCGGCAATTGCTCGCGATCAAGGCCCGCGAAGGCGCGGATGCGTCTTCGGTTGAAGAGCATATCTTCAGCGAGACCTATCTGCTGGAACGGCCGCTGCTTGCGGCGATCCGGCAGGACAAGGCGCCGGTGCTGCTCATCGACGAGGTCGACCGGGCGGACGAGGAGTTCGAGGCGTTCCTGCTCGAGCTGCTCTCGGATTTCCAGGTCTCGATCCCCGAGTTGGGGACGATCACGGCGACCACCATCCCTCGCGTCATCCTGACATCGAACGGCACCCGCGAACTCAGCGACGCGCTGCGCCGCAGATGTCTCTATCATTATGTCGACTATCCCGATGTCGACCGCGAAGCCCGGATCATCCTGTCGCGCCTGCCCGGTATCGATACGGATCTGGCGCTTCAGATCGCCAACATGGTCAGCCTGATCCGCAAGGAAGAGCTGCGCAAGACGCCCGGCGTTGCCGAGACGCTGGATTGGGCGGCAACGCTGGCCGGGCTGGAGATCCGCCACCTGCGCGATGAACCCGAAGCGGTGCACGAAACGCTGATGTGCCTGATCAAGACCGCCGAGGACAAGTCCCGCATGACCCGCGAGGTCTCCGACCGGCTTCTCGGCAAGGTGGCCTGAGATGAGCCCGGCGCTGGCATCCGAAATCCCGCTGGGCGCTGGCGCCAGAACAAAGCTGAACGGTTTTGCCCAGACCCTGCGCGACAATGGTTTCGTCGTTGGCCTCGCTGAAACGCGGGACGCATTAACGATCCTGTCAAGCGGCGATGCCGCAAGGCCCTCACGCCTGCGCCCTAGCCTGAAGACGCTGTTCTGCTGCCGCCAGTCCGACTGGCAGAAGTTCGACGAGCTGTTTGATGCCTACTGGTTGAGCCGCGGCATGAAATCGGCGACGCGCATTTCCGGCGCGCCGCAGAAGTCGCCTCCCGGGCTCCAGACCCAGGCGGCAGGCCAGCGCGGGCTTGGCGAGAGCGACATGGCCGATCATGTCGAGCGCGGCGAGGGGAGCGAGGTCTCCGAAACCGGCCAGTCCAAGCGGGAAGGCGCGTCCCGCACCGAGCTGTTGTCGAAGACGGATTTCAGGCATCTCACCCAGCCCGAGGATCTGGCGGAAGCACACCTGCTTGCCGAGCGGCTGGCAAAGAGCATGCGCGCGCGGCTGACCCGCAGGATGCACGCGCGGCGCTCGGGGCAGCGGCTCGACCTCAGGCGGACGATCCACAAGAGCATTGCCCATGGCGGCACGCCGCTGGAGCTGGTTCGGCGCAAGCGCAAGGACAAGCCGTTGCGGCTTGTGGTCCTGCTTGATGCCTCGGGGTCGATGAATCTCTATTCCGCGGTCTTCCTGCGCTTCATGCATGGCGTGCTCGACAATTTCCGCGAAGCCGAAGCCTTCGTCTTTCACACCCGCCTCATTCACATCTCGCCGGCATTGCGCGAGCGCAATCCGCAACGGGCGGTGGAGCGGATGTCATTGCTGGCACAAGGCACTGGTGGCGGCACCCGGATCGGCGAAAGCCTCGCCACTTTCAACCGCTGGCACGCTAAGCGCTGCATTCATTCGCACACCTGCGTGATGATCGTCTCGGACGGCTACGATACCGGCCCGGCCGAGAACCTGGGTGTCGAGATGCAGGCCCTGCGCCGCCGCTGCCGCCGCATTGCCTGGCTCAACCCGATGATCGGCTGGCAGGGTTATGCGCCCGAGGCTGCCGGAATGAAGGCGGCGCTGCCCTACATCGATCTGTTCGCCCCGGCGCACAATCTTGAAAGCCTCAAATCCCTTGAACCCTATCTGGCGAGGATATGATCATGCCGCAACACGCCGATATTCTGGATCTGATGAACGACTACAAGACCAGGGGAGAACCTTTCGCGCTGGCAACGGTGGTGCGCACGGTGTCCGTCACCGCTGCCAAGGCCGGCGCCAAGGCGCTGATCCTGGCCGACGGCACCGTCACCGAGGGATGGATCGGCGGCGGCTGCGCCCGCGGCGCCGTGCTAAAGGCGGCACGCGATGCGCTTGCCGATGGACAGTCGCGGCTTGTCAGCATCCAGCCCGGCGATCAATTGTCGGAGCACAGGGTCAAGGCCGGGG
>JAHJUC010000542.1 GCA_018829385.1 Alphaproteobacteria bacterium | reverse complement strand
CGTCGCCTCGAAGCTCGAAGTCTTGTCGATCACCATGGGTTCGGGGGCGCCACGCGCGAACACATCGCGGCCCAACCGGTGGCGGTTGACCAGCCGGGTCGCCGCTTCCCGCATCGCTTCCAGCCGCTTGAGCCGGAAGGCGAGCTGTGCGGCCATTTCCTCGCCGCTCGGCTCGTCGCCCTTGGATGCCTGCGGGATCAGCAGCTTTGACTTGAGGTAAGCCAGCCATGCCGCCATCACCAAGTAATCGGCCGCAAGCTCGAGCCTCAGCGCGCGGGCCTTTTCGACGAATTGCAGATATTGTTCGGCCAGCGCCAGCACCGAGATCCGCGCCAGATCGACCCGCTGGGTGCGCGCCAGATGCAACAACAGATCGAGCGGCCCTTCAAAGCCCGCGACATCGATCACCAGCGCCGGGTCACCGGTTGCCCGGTCAGCCGCGACGTCTTCCCACATGACGTCCATGGGCGTCCTGCCCTGGGCCGTCTTGCCGGGGTTGCCACCGCTTTGCCGGTTGCCGTTGCTCACACCTTCAGCCTTTCGCATCTCGGGTTAGGAGGCCGCCATCAACCCCTCGAATTCGTCGCGCAATGCCACCTCGTCGCTGTCATCGGGGGCGCGGAAGGCCGCCATGACGCCCCTGGCGCGCCGCAAGCTCTCGCCACTCAGCTCCGGGGTGACCGACGCCACCGCTTCCATTTCGGCCCGGTCGCCATTGCAGTGCAATGTGACATCGCATCCCGCGGCAAGAATTGCACTGGTCCTTGTGGCGAAATCCCCAGAAAGCGCGTTCATCGACACGTCGTCGGACATCAAAAGCCCGTCAAAGCCGATTTCGCCGCGGATCACCTCGTCGATCACGCGACGCGACGTCGTCGCCGGATTGTCCGGATCAATGTCGGTGAACACCACATGCGCCGACATCGCCATCGCCTCGCCGGCAAGCGCCTTGAACGGGACGAAGTCGCGCGCCGAAAGCTCCACGCGGGAGGCGTCCACATGCGGCAATTCATGATGCGTGTCGGCGCCGGCGCGGCCATGGCCGGGAATGTGCTTGATCACCGGCAGCATGCCGCCGGCCTTCAACCCTTCCGATGCCGCAGCCCCCAAGGCGCACACGACATCGGGCGTGATCCCGTAGGCGCGGCTGCCGATCACCTCGTGTCCGCCTGGCGAAGGCACATCGAGCACCGGCAGGCAGTCAACGGTAATCCCGAGCGGATGAAGATCGAAGGCATGCAGCCGCGACATGATCCAGGTCGCGCGCAGGCCGGCGTCCCTGTTGGCCAGGTAAAGCGCGCCGAGATCCGCCCCGGACGGATATTGCGGCACCAGCGGCGGCTTGAACCGCTGTACCCGCCCGCCTTCCTGGTCGATCAGCACTGGCGCATCGGGACGGCCGATGCTTTCACGCAGGCTGGCGGTCAGATCGGCGACCTGGGCAAGGCTTGCGATGTTGCGACCGAAGAGAATGAAGCCCCACGGCCTGGTATCGGCAAAGAACGACGCTTCTTCGGCAAGAAGCTCAGGTCCCGCGCATCCGAATATGACTGCTTTTGATTCGCTCATGGCGCAATGGTAGTCGAACCGCCGCCATTTGACAGTCAGGCATCACTGGAACCGCGAACGTCAAGGAGGCCGCGCAGGCTCGCGCGGCTTCCCTGTCCCGCATTCCCGCAGGTCCGCCGATCAGCGCGAGACGAAGCAGCTGCCGCCCGCGGCCTTGTAGCGGCTGCAAAGCGCATTGGCCTGGTCCCGGGTGCCGGCAGGTATCCTGACCCGGTGAAACACGCCCTTGCCCGGAATGTCCGCGCGCTGGATGTCGACACCGAGCCCGCCCAGCACCGAACTGTAGCGGCTGGACAGGGTTCTCCACGACGCCTGCGCGCCTTCTGCGGTCGGCTGTGAGGCAATCTGCACATAGTAGCCGCCCGGATTGGCGGCGGGCGCGGCGGCGGCAGGAGCCGAAGCAACGGCGACCGGCTCGGCCGCGGCGGGCGCTGCGGTTGCCGCCGGCACAGCGGGTGCGGCCGGCGCAGCGCCGACCCGTCCTTCCTGGCTG
>JAHJUC010000541.1 GCA_018829385.1 Alphaproteobacteria bacterium | reverse complement strand
GTAAGCGTCCGGCGTTGACGCCCTTGACCTGATCAGGCCCTGAAGTTCCAGGGCAGCAGCTCGTGGATTTGGGTGATCTTGTGGTCAGCTATCCGGGACAGGACATCGGAGAGCCAGGCTTGTGGATCCACGTCATTGAGCTTGGCGGTCTCGATCAGGGTGTAGGCGATGGCAGCGGCATGTCCTCCGCCCTCGGAGCCTGCAAACAACCAGTTTTTACGCCCGATAGCCAGGCCCCGCATGCCGCGTTCGGCGGCATTGTTATCGATTTCAATGTTCCCGTTCGACAGATAGATTTCCAGCCGCGGCAGGCGTGTCAGGGCATACCGGATGGCCTTTGCCAGGTCTGACTTGCCGGAGATCTTCGGTAGTTCCGACTGCAGCCAGGTGATGAGGTCATCGAACACCGGCCGGGCCTTTGCCTTGCGTACTTCAACACGTGTGTCTGGCGGCTGGCCCCGGGCTTCGGCTTCGACCGCGTAGAGCGCCGCAATGCGCGCCACCGCTTCGGTTGCAACAGCTGACCCGGTGGCCTTGGCGATGTCGAAGAACTTGCGCCTTATATGGGCCAGACAGGCAACTTCGGTGATCCTGCCGGACCGGTAAAGTTCTTCGAACCCGGCATAGCCATCGGCATGCATGAACCCGGAGTATCCCTTCAGGTGCTCTGCGGGACGGATGCCTTTGCGGTCCATCGAGAACCTGTAGAACGCCGCAGGCGGTGCGCCCGATCCGTGAGGTCGTTCGTCGCGCGCATAGACCCAGACCCGGCCGGTCTTTGTCTTGCCGTTGCCGGGCGCCAGAACCGACACCGGCGTATCATCGGCATGGATCGCAGCGCCCGCGCGCACATGCTGCCCGATCGCCTCAGCCAGCGGCTCAAGCAATGCTGTCGACTTGCCAACCCAGTCGGCCATTGTCGAGCGTTCAAGCTCAAGCCCTTCCCGGGCATAGATCTGGCTCTGTCGGTAGAGTGGCAGGTGGTCGGCATACTTGGAGACGAGGACATGCGCGAGCAGGCCCGGGCCGGGGCGACCGCGTTCGATCGGGCGACTGGGAAGCGGGGCCTGGTGGAACCGGTCACAACAGGTGCAGGCCATGCGGGGGCGCACATAGCGGTTCACCATGAACCGGCCGGGGATATACTCAAGCTCCTCGGTGACATCCTCGCCAACGCGCTTCAGCTTGCCACCGCAGTCATTGCAGGCCTCGCCCGTCTCGAGCACCTGGTCGGTCCTTGGCAGGTGATCCGGCAGCGGCTTGCGGACCGGCTTGTCCTTCGAGGCAGGCTCTGGCGCGCCAGCGGGAACCTCTGTGCTGCGGGTGATCTCCAGGTCTTCCAGCATCAGCTGGAGCTGCTGGAGGCCTTCGGCCGATGATCCGAACCGATGACGGGCCATCCCTGACAACTGGAGCTTCAGCTTCTCGATGAGCAGGTCGCGCCCACGCAGTTCCGAGACATGACGGAAAATAACGGCATCGCGCTCGGCGATGATCGCCTTCAGCGCAGTGATGTCATCGGGTAGATCAGCCACGTTCGACATGGCAGGAATCTACCCCGGTTCGGGGTTCAGGTGAATCCCAAAAATCGCGTCACCCTGTCGTCAGCGGCCGCCATGTCTGCTTCGTGATCCGCCAGTCGATGCCTTCAAGCAGCATCGACAGCTGCGCCTGGCTGAGGTGGACCTTGCCATCCTTCGCCGCCGGCCAAACAAAGTGTCCCCGTTCGAGCCGCTTGGCAAAAAGGCATGCGCCCTGGCCGTCCCACCAGATGATCTTCACAAGATCACCTCCGCGTCCCCGGAACACAAACAGGTGGCCGCAGAACGGGTCTTCCTCAAGGACCTTCTCGGCCAGTGCGGAAAGGCCATTAAAGCCCTTGCGCATGTCGGTCACGCCAGCCGCCAGCCAGACCCTGGTCGAAGCCGGAACCGGGATCATGTCACCTGCCTCAGGGCACGTAACACCTTCACCAGGGATGGCTCGTCCCTGCAGCGGATACGCGCTCCCGCCGCCAGTTCCACGATGACCTCATCGCCGGGCCCCGATAAAGGTTGGGCGGTCACCGCGACAGGCGCCGGATCGATCTTGACCGCAAGGAAACCCGTGACCGCGCTGCTGCCCACGAAGCGGGGATCACGAAGCCAGTTGAAAATGACGTTCGCGTTCATACCATGTCGGCGGGCCACTTCGGCCACCGACACAAACGGCTCCCGCGTCTCGGCCAGGACCTGGAGCTTGAAGGCCCTCGAATAGCTCCGCCGCGTGCGCACAGGCTTATGGTCAAACATGGTCGGATCGTGTCCACTTAAATCAGGCGGACACTATCCGCCTCCATCCAACCAAAATCAGCATCGAGGCGTTCACCACAAGGGCGGGGAGACCGGACGGTTAC
>JAHJUC010000540.1 GCA_018829385.1 Alphaproteobacteria bacterium | reverse complement strand
TTCGGCGACCAAGGGCGACCTGGTACCGTTCGTGCGGCTGGTCGAGGTGCTGGCCGATCCGTTCACCGAGCGCAAGGGCCTCGAGGTCTTCGCGCTGGGCGCGCCGTCGGATTTCGGGCCCTACACCACCTATTGCGGCACGTGAACCTGCACGTTGCCGGATTGACGGTGGATAAACCATCCCGGGCGGGGCATAGTCGCGCCTGAAGCGGGGATCGTGGGGCGTGGGCAATGAACCAGGACATGCATTTCGATCTGGTGGTGCTTGGCATCCTGAGCGCCTTCATTGTCTATTCGCTCGTCACCCGCTTGATCGACCGCTCGCTGCTGACGCTGCCGATCATCTTCATGTGTCTTGGCTATGGGCTTTCGGAGCAGCTGCGCACGGCGGTGCCGCCGGAAGTCATGCATGAAGGCAAGCGGCTGCTGGCGGAAATCACGCTGGTGCTGGTGCTGTTTTCCGATGCTTCGCATGTGCGGTTCTCGCAACTCAAGCAAAGCTGGAGCCTGCCGGCGCGGATGCTGCTGATCGGCCTGCCGCTCTCGATCGGGCTTGGCACACTTGTGACCTGGCTGGTCAGCCCGGAAGGCGGCATCGCCATGGCGCTGCTGACCGCGGCGGTGTTGACGCCGACCGACGCGGCACTGGGCCAGAGCGTCGTTACTAGCGCCAATGTGCCCGAAAAGCTCAGCGAGACGATCAATGTCGAAAGCGGACTGAATGACGGGCTGGTGCTGCCCTTCGTGCTGCTTGCCGCGACCCTGGCTACGGCCGGCATGGCGAATGCTGCGACCGACGGGCTGGCGCTCAAGGCGATGCTGCAGATCGTGCTCGGCCCGCTGGCCGGGATTTTCACGGGCTGGGCGGTGGCGCGGCTGATGGATGTGGCGCAGGCGCGCCGGCTGATCGCCGCCTCGGCGGAAGGCGTGGTGTTCCTTGCAGCCGCCTTCGCTGCTTACGTGCTGGCGACGGTGATCGGCGGCAACGGATTCATTGCCGCGTTTGTCGCCGGCATGATCTTCGGCAACACCTACAAGCACAATATCCGCTTCGTGCGCGAGTTCATGGAAGGCGCCGGCCTGATCCTGACCATGTCGTCCTTCCTGGTGTTCGGCGCGGTGCTGCTGCCCGAGGGGCTCGCGCATGCGTCGATGAAGACCCTTCTGATCGCGGTGCTGTTCCTCACGGTGGTGCGGGTGGGCGCGATCTGGCTGTCGCTACTGGGCTCGGGGCTCAAGACCCGCGAGAAGCTGTTTCTGGGCTGGTTCGGGCCGCGCGGGCTGGCCTCGATCCTGTTCACGCTGGTGATCCTCGACGCGTTCGAGTTCGCCAACGAGGCCGAATTGCTCGCCTGCGTGTCGATGACGGTGGCGCTGTCGATCCTCGTCCACGGGCTCAGTTCGACGCCGCTGGCGCGATGGATCGGCAGGGTTTCTGGCAGCTGAGAGCAGACCCGGGCGCCCCGGACTTTTCCTGAAACTCAGGCCTTCTTCAGAAACTCGGTGCGGAGCACCAGGCCCTTGATCTTCTCGACCCGGCACTCGACCTCGTCGGGATTGCCGGTGAGGCGGATGCCCTTGACCAGGGTGCCGCGCTTGATGGTGGACGAGGTGCCCTTGACCTTGAGATCCTTGATCACCGTGACATTGTCGCCGTCGGCCAGAACCGCACCGTTGGAATCCCGGGTTTCGTCGCTCATGTGAGTCGCCTTTCAGGTTGATCTGCGGCTGGTCTAGCGCGCCGGACCGTCGAGGGGAAGGGCAGCGCCAGCGGGATGGCATTCGGCCGCGTTTGCAATTGCATGATGAGACCTGTCACGAGACTGACACGTGGCTGTCGTGTTGATCGGTTAGGCCGGGCCATTGCAGAAGGAGATTGATCATGACCAGCGTTTCCAGACTCGTTGCCGGCGCCATTCTCATCTCGGCCACGTTGGCCGGTGCCGCGCCGGCCGCAGACATCGAAGTGGGGCCGCGTCCATCCTTCCTGATCGAGAAAATGGCCGATGGCGCGCTCAAGGACGAGTTGCTTGCCTGCGCCGGCAAACCGGTTTCCCGCACCCTGTTTTCGATCGGCCATCGCGGCGCGCCGCTGCAGTTTCCCGAGCATACGGAAGAATCCTACCGGGCAGCCGCCAAGATGGGCGCCGGCATCATCGAATGCGACGTGACCTTTACCAGCGACAAGGAACTTGTCTGCCGTCACGCGCAGAATGACCTGCACACCACGACCAACATCCTGGCGACCGACCTGGCCGGAAAATGCACCAAGGGGTTCACGCCTGCGGCTGGCGGCAAGGCGTCGGCGGAATGCCGCGCCTCCGACATCAGCCTTGCCGAGTTCAAGACACTCAACGGCAAGATGGATGCAGCCAACGCCGCCGCCGAAACCGTCGAGGAGTACATGAATGGCACCGCCGGATGGCGCACAGATCTCTATGCGGCGGCCGGCGGCACGGTTATGACGCACAAGGAGTCGATCGCGCTGATTGCCTCGCTGGGCGGAAAGTTCACGCCGGAGCTGAAATCGCCCTCGGTCGAGATGCCCTATGACGGTTTCACCCAAGCCGACTACGCGCAGAAGATGATCGACGAGTACAAGCAGGCGGGCATTCCGGCGTCCGATGTCTGGCCGCAATCCTTCAACCTGGATGACGTGCTCTACTGGATCGAGAACGAGCCGGAATTCGGCAAGCAGGCGGTGTTTCTCGATGGCCGCTCGAGCGGCGACGGGTTTGATCCGCTCAGGCCGGAAACCTTCACGCCGTCGATGCAGGACCTGGCCGACAACGGCGTCAACTACATCGCGCCGCCGATCTGGATGTTGCTCACCCTGGCCGATGGCCAGATCGTGCCGTCGCCCTATGCGGTGGAAGCAAAGAAGGCCGGGCTGAACATCATCGCCTGGTCGTTCGAGCGCTCGGGACCGCTCAACGCCGGCGGCGGCTGGTACTACCAGTCGGTGGGCGAGGTGATCAGCAATGACGGCCAGATGTACGAGGTGCTCGACGTGCTGGCGCGCCAGGCCGGCATTGTCGGCATGTTCTCGGACTGGCCGGCGACGGTGAGCTACTACGCGAGCTGCATGGGTTTGAAGTAAGTTTCTTCGAGAAACGATCTACCGGATAAGGCCACGCCGGAACGCGGCGTGGCCTTTTTCGTGATGGTTCGCGGGCGGCCGGGGGGAAGGATCCGGGTTCAGCGATACTCGAGCGGGCGGACCTCGCAGACTTCCACCGCCGGCCCGTGATCGTCGGTGGCGAGGAACCGGGGCGGTGCGTCGCCATCGAACACGGCACAGGTCAGGTGGCCCGAACGGACCGCGCCGGTGTCGAGCGCGATGCGGTTGCGGTGAAGCTCCGGCAGCGACGACTGGGTCATGGTGTGGCCGTGGACGACGATCTTCTGCAGCGGGCCGCGGAAGGAGAGGAACCTGTCGCGGATCCAGCGCGTGGTCACCGGGTC
>JAHJUC010000068.1 GCA_018829385.1 Alphaproteobacteria bacterium | reverse complement strand
GCCATAGCGCGCTCGGATCGCCTCGAGAAACCCCGCCGCCAGGTTGGCGGCATTGTCCTCGGTCCGGATCCGCGTCACCCGCGTGGCCGCGTCTTTCACCAGCGCCAGCATCAGCGGCGTCGCCCTTGGCGTCGTCGTCACCAGCTGGCGCGGCGATGTGCCGAGCCTCAGGCCAAACTGCAGCATGTCCCAGGTCTCGCGCGCATGCCGCCATTTGCCGAGTTCGTCGCACCAGGCGAGATCGAATTGCGGCCCGCGCAGGCTCTCGGGATCTTCGGACGAGAACATCTGCGCCACCGCACCCGAGGGCCAGACCAGCCTGCGCCGCGTCGCCTCGAAGCTTGGACGCTCGGCCCGCGCAATCCCCATGATCCCGGAAATGCCGTCGACCATCACCTCGCGCGCATCGCCAAAACTCTCGGCCACCAGCGCGATGCGGCCATCCCGCCCGAGCCCCGGCAGATCGCCGGTGGCAAGCGCATGCACCCATTCGGCGCCGGCCCTTGTCTTGCCCGAGCCGCGCCCGCCCATCATCAGCCAGGTGCGCCACGTGCCTTGAGGCGGCAGCTGTTCGGGCCGCGCCGTCAACGCCCAGTCATGGGCGTGCGCCATCAGCGTCCGGTCGTCGAAGCGGGCGATGTGGGCGGCGATCAGGTCCTCGACGACAAGGTCCGCGGCGCCGGGCGCCGGGTCCGAACTCTCATCATGGGAAGATGAATCACCGAACCGTTGCAAAGCCTTGTATTTCCACACATCCGCCGGGAGGCCCGGCTCCGCTGTCCCGTCGACCGGCAGCTCCCGGTCCGGCGGCTCCGCCTGATCCTGCCGCCTGATCGCTTCAGGCGCATCGGCGGTGCCGGGGCCGACCACGGGTTCCGGCGCGACCGCCGGTCGCCGTGCTTTCGGCCTCGGCACGTATTCGAGCAGCGCGGGCACCCGCCGCCGCCGGCGCGCCGGCCTTGTCCACACACCGCATTTCAGCGCCGCGGCAAAGTCCCGGATACCCATGCCAAGCCTCCTGCCGCCTCGCGCCTCGATGAAGGTCTTTCCGCCGGTCCGGCTGCCACTGCCAAAAGCCCCGCCGCGCCGAAACAGAACGGCCTCCCCGGCTTACTCCGGGCAAAATCTCTCCCCCGTCATCCCGGCCACTCATCAACCGTCATCCCGGCCTTGAGCCGGGATCCAGCGACCCGGCGTCTGCCGGGTCAGAGGACTGTTTCAGCCCAAGGACTTGGGCTGGCTGGATACCGGCTCAAGGCCGGCATGACGGGCGGAGGTTCGACGCCAGTGCAGCGCCGCGCATCCAATCGGATGCGCAGAGGTCGCTGTAAGCCTTTGAGTTGATGCATGTACGTTATCGCTCAAATCAATCTAATTGAGCGCAACATGCATGATCCCCTGCAGCACTTGCCTCGCGCGCAGCGCATCCAGCGCTTCACCTCGTTTCAGCCTCGGTCCGGTCTGAAAAATCCTCTGCAACATTTTCGCCGCCGGACATCTCCACCGCGCCCTCGCGCTGCGCTGGCTGGTCACGCGTCCGCTCGACCGCCAGCCGCTCGGCGGCGGCGAGAATGAGCTGCCGCACCGTCTGCCGCAGCTGCTCGCGTTCCTCCGGCCCAAGCCGGGTGCCCGCGGCGCGGGCCTGGTCCTCGGCAATCAGCCGCTCCATCTGGTCGATCTTTTCCAGCGTGCGGGCAATCAGCGCCACCTGGTCGACCGCCGCCTTGCCCTCGAGTCCGTCCTCGCCGAGCCGCCCCGCCTCGCGGTCGAGGACAGTGCGCATCCGGGCGAGCATGGCGCGGGTGCTCTCGACCGAGAGCTTCGCCGCATGGTCCTGAGGCGCAGGCCCGACATCCGCCGCCCCCGCCGTCCCGGTCTGCGCGACTGTCTGCGCTCCTGTCGCAGCCATCACCGCGCCTGGCACCCCGGCAACGGCCGTGGACCCCGCCGATCCGGCCACGCAATCCATGCCGGCCCCGGTCTGCGCATCCATCTCGGGCGTCGCCGCATCGCTGTCTTCAGTCTCGGCCGCGTCGCCAGCCCCCTGCTCCACGGACACCGCCGACTGCTT
>JAHJUC010000539.1 GCA_018829385.1 Alphaproteobacteria bacterium | reverse complement strand
TTCGGGCATGTTCGGCATCATCGCGGCGATGCGGTCGCCCTTTTCAACACCGTGGGCGCGGAAGGCCTGCTGCAGCCGCGAGACCAGGGCGTGCAGCTCGTCCCAGCTCATCGCCGCCCGCGTCTTGTCCTCGGCGCGGAACAGCATCGCCGGTTCGGCGCCGGTGCGGGAGAGCAGGTTTTCGGCGAAGTTCAGCTGCGCATCGGGGAAAAACCGCGCGCCGGGCATGGCGTCGCCGTTCTCGATGACCCGGTTGCCCTTCTCGCCGCGCACGCCGCAAAAGTCCCACAGCGCCGACCAGAAGCCTTCGCGGTCGGTGATCGACCACTCGTGCAGCGCCAGCGGATCCTCTAGCGCGCGGCCTGCCCGCTCTCCTGCAAACGCCGCAAACGCCATCCAGGGGCTCTGCTTCAGATCCTGCTCATTGGGGCTCCACAGCGGGGTGTCGGTCATGATGTGCTCCTGCCAGATAATGCGGGTCAGGGTGTAGCATTGGCGCTGCCCGATGCAAACAGAACTTCACGCCGCAACCGATCACAAAGGCCACGCGCGGCAGTCACCAATTGCATTCGCCTTCACCAAGCTTTAACCAGAACCAGCAGCGCCGTTCGGGGCAACAGTCGGAGGGGTATCAGGATTGGGGTTCATCATCGCACAGTGGTCCTTGCGACGTGCGGCGATTTCGGGTGCGCTTTTCGTGCTCGTCTCGGTCCTGGCCGTGTTCGCAAGCCTGCCGCTGGCGGTTTCCAGCGGGGTGGTGCGCGACCGGCTTGAGCGCGACATCAGCACCTGGGCGGGGCATCAGGTGTCGCTCGGCAATGCCCCCTCTCTCGAATTCTGGCCGACGCCGACGATCCAGCTCGACAATGTCGAAATCCTGCCATCGACCTTTGCCGGCAGCGATCCGATCATGCGCGCCGACAGCATTGTCGCCAATTTCAACCTGTTCTCCGCGGTGCTCGGCGCACCGAGCTTCTCCGAGTTCAAGCTGATCCGGCCGACCTTCAATGTCGAGCTCTACCCGGACGCAACGTCGAACTGGTCTTCCGCCTCCGGCGAACTGGCGCAAGGGGTTGCCGCGGCGGTGGCGCGGGACCTGGCGGCGCAATCGGGTGAAGCAGCTCCCGCCTCCGCGTTCATCCCTGAATCCGCCGCACTCGGCGCCGTCACCATCGAGGACGGCACCGTCAAATGGATCCGCGACCCAGGTGCTGCGGCGGAAAAGCTCACGGCAATCAACGGCACCGTCGCCTGGACCGCGCCGACGGCGGTGGCCCGCGCCAACCTCACCGCGATCTTCCGCGGCGAACAGGTGACGCTCGCCGGATCGACCGCGGCGCCGCTGTTGCTGCTTGGCGGACGGACCGCGCCGGTGGACATCAAGCTGACGTCGGCGCCGCTCAACATCGAGTTCGGCGGATCGGCGAGCCTTGGGCAGGACTATTTCCTGTCGGGCGCGCTCAAGCTTTCAAGCGTCTCGGTGCGGCGCGCGCTCGAATGGTCGGGCGCCGAGATCAAGCCCGGCGAGGCACTGGGCGCGCTTGACATGTCGGCCAAGGTCACCGCCGAGAAGACCAAGGCAAAGCTCGATGACCTGATTATCATGATCGACCGCAACCGCGGTATCGGCGTTCTCGACATGGCGCTGCGCGAAGGCGAACCGCCGCTGATCGCCGGCACGCTGGCGTTCAACTCGCTCGATATCGCCTCGTTCCTGCAGGCGTTCACGCCGCTGCCCAAGGCCGGCAAGGACATCGCCTCGACCATCGACACACGCTTCCTGCGCGAGATCGGGCTGGATCTGAGGCTGTCGGCACAATCGGCGAGCTTCGGGCCGGTGATGCTCTCCAACCTCGCCGCCGCAGCCCGCGTCGAACAGGGCCGCGCCAATTTCGATGTCGGCGACGCCACCGCCTATGGCGGCAACCTGATCGGCCGCATCGGCATTTCCGAGCAGGGAATAGACGGCGGGGTCAAGGTTCAGCTTTCGGCGCGCAACACGAATTTCGGTGGTCTGTTCGACGCCATCGGGCTGACCGGGCCCCTGCCGCGCGGCACCGGATCGCTCGACATCGAAGTCACCTCGCCCTATCCGACCTGGGCAACCGCGCTGTCGGACCTGACCGGCAAGATCGACCTGGCGGTGCAGGCGGGCATGGTGCCGGGCCTCAACATCGCCAAGTTCCGCGAGCTGGCCAAGACCGAGCGCTTTTTCGATCTCGACCAGTTGGGCGAAGGCACCGCGTTCCCCTTCACCTCGGCGCGGTTTCACGCGACAATTGCCGGCGGCGAGGCAAACCTCACCACCGCCGAGCTGGTCGGTCCACAACAGATGATCTCGCTGTCGGGCGTCATTCCCTATTCGCGCTCCAGCCTTGCCATTGCCGGCGTTCTCGGGCCCGTGCCTCCCGCCGACGGCAAGGCCGCCGAGCCCGGCACCGGCCCGGAGCCGCTGCGGTTCTTCATCGGCGGATCCTGGCCGCGGCCGGTGATTTCACCGGTGACGCCCTGAACCCGCACACCGGTCGGGCACACTTGCGAAAACACGCATATTTGGCGACAATCGCCGCAGCGGACTGCTTCGGCTATGCCGAGCGCCCGCGGGGCTGATATGGGGAACGGTCAGGGAATGCTGAAACTGCTTTCGGCACTTGTCAAAATCGGACTGGCTTCGCTGATCACCGGCGCGGTTCTGTCGGCGCTCAACCTGTCGGCGGCCGAATTGCTGGCCGAGATCGGGCTGACGCCGGACCGGGT
>JAHJUC010000538.1 GCA_018829385.1 Alphaproteobacteria bacterium | reverse complement strand
ACGTGACGCGGCGAGGCGCCGGTGCGGATCTTGGCGCGGATTCTCGCCTTGAGATCGTCGTCAAGCGTCGCGCCTTCGGCGAGGCGGACGAAGAGAATGACGCGCACATCGTCGTCCCAGTCCTGGCCGATGCAGATGGCTTCGACCACCTCGTCCATCTGTTCGACCTGGTTGTAGATCTCGGCGGTGCCGATGCGCACGCCGCCGGGATTGAGCGTCGCGTCCGAGCGGCCGTGGATGATGATGCCGTGATGCGGGGTCCATTCGGCGAAGTCGCCATGGGTCCAGATATTGTCGAAGCGGGAGAAATAGGCGGCGTGGTATTTTTGGTCGTCCGGGTCGTTCCAGAAGCCGATCGGCATGGCCGGGAACGGTTTGGTGCAGACCAGTTCGCCCTTTTCGCCGGTGACGGACTTGCCGTTGTCGTCCCAGACATCGACGGCCATGCCGAGACCCGGACCCTGGATCTCGCCGCGCCAGACCGGCAGCGCCGGGTTGCCGAGAACGAAGCAGGAGACGATGTCGGTGCCGCCGGAAATCGAGGCCAGGTGCACATCGGGCTTGATGCCCTCGTAGACGAAGGAAAAACCTTCGGGCGACAGCGGCGAACCGGTCGAGGTCAGGAGCCGGAGCGAGGACAGGTCATGGGTTTTCAGCGGCTCCAGCCCGGCCTTGCGGACGGCGTCGATGAACTTGGCCGAAGTGCCAAGGACGGCGAAGCGCTCGTCGGCCGCATAATCGAAGATGACGTTGCCGTCGGGATAGAACGGCGAACCGTCATAGAGGCAGAGCGTGGCGCCGACTGCCAGCCCGGAGGCCAGCCAGTTCCACATCATCCAGCCGCAGGTGGTGAAGTAGAACAGCCGCTCGCCGGGTTCGAGCCCGCAATGCAGCCGGTGCTCCTTGAGATGCTGCAGCAGCGTGCCGCCGGCGGAATGGACGATGCATTTGGGGATGCCGGTGGTGCCCGAGGAAAACAGGATGTAGAGCGGGTGCGCGAACGGCAACGGCTCGAAGGTTACAGGCCTGGCCGAATAATCGGCGATGAAATCAGAAAGCGTGACGGCGCCTTCCACGGTGGCGGCGACGGCCTTGCCGTCATCGAGCATCGGCACGATGATTGTGGCCTTCGGCTTGAGCGATGCCGCGATCTCGGTGAGCTTGGCGGTCACCTCCTGGCGCTTGCCATTGTACCAGTAGCCGTCGCAGGAGATGAACAGCTTCGGCTCGATCTGGCCGAAGCGATCGAGCACGCCCTTGACGCCGAAATCGGGCGAGCAGGACGACCAGATCGCGCCGATCGAGGCAGCCGCAAGCATGCAGGCGATGGTTTCGGGCATGTTCGGCATCATCGCGGCGATGCGGTCGCCCTTTTCAACGCCGCGGGCGCGGAAGGCCTGCTGCAGGCGCGAGACCAGCGCATGCAGCTCGTCCCAGCTCATCGCCGCCCGCGTCTTGTCCTCGGCGCGGAACAGCATCGCCGGCTCGCCGCCGGTGCGGGAGAGCAGATTTTCGGCGAAGTTCAGCTGCGCATCGGGAAAGAACCGCGCGCCGGGCATGGCGTCGCCGTTTTCTATGATGCGGCTGCCCTTCTCGCCGCGCACGCCGCAAAAGTCCCACAGCGCCGACCAGAAGCCTTCGCGGTCGGTGACCGACCACTCGTGCAGCGCCAGCGGATCGGCGAGCGCGCGGCCTGCCCGCGCTCCTGCAAACGCCGCAAACGCCATCCAGGGGCTCTGCTTCAGGTCCTGCTCATTGGGGCTCCACAGCGGGGTGTCGGTCATGATGTGCTCCTGCCAGATAATGCGGGTCAGGGTGTAGCATTGGCGCTGTCCGATGCAAACAGAACTTCACGCCGCGACCGATCACAAAGGCCGCGCGCGGCAGTCACCAATTGCATTCGCCTTCACCAAGCTTTAACCAGAACCAACAGCGCCGTTCGGGGCAACAGTCGGAGGGGTATCAGGATTGGGGTTCATCATCGCACAGTGGTCCTTGCGACGTGCGGCGATTTCGGGTGCGCTGTTCGTGCTCGTCTCGGTCCTGGCCGTGTTTGCAAGCTTGCCGCTGGCGGTTTCCAGCGGCGTGGTGCGCGACAGGCTCGAGCGCGACATCAGCGCCTGGGCGGGCCATCCGGTGTCGCTCGGAAATGCCCCCTCGCTCGATTTCTGGCCGACGCCGACGATCCAGCTCGACAATGTCGAAATCCTGCCGTCGACCTTTGCCGGAAGCGATCCGATCCTGCGCGCCGACAGCATCGTCGCCAATTTCAACCTGTTCTCGGCGGTGCTCGGCGCACCGAGCTTCTCCGAGTTCAGGCTGATCCGGCCGACCTTCAATGTCGAACTCTACCCGGATGCAACGTCGAACTGGTCTTCCGCCTCCGGCGAACTGGCGCAAGGGGTTGCCGCGGCGGTGGCGCGGGACCTGGCGGCGCAATCGGGCGAAGACGCTCCGGCTTCCGCGATCATCCCCGAATCCGCGGCACTCGGCGCCGTCACCATCGAGGACGGCACCGTCAAATGGATCCGCGACCCGGGTGCCGCGGCGGAAAAGCTCACAGCGATCAACGGCACGGTGGCCTGGACCGCGCCGACGGCGGTGGCGCGCGCCAACATTACCGCGATCTTCCGCGGCGAGCAGGTGACGCTTGCCGGATCGACCGCGGCGCCGCTGTTGCTGCTTGGCGGCCGGACCGCGCCGGTGGACATCAAGCTGACATCTGCGCCGCTCAACATCGAGTTCGGCGGATCGGCAAGCCTCGGGCAGAACTATTTCCTTTCGGGCGCGCTCAAGCTTTCGAGCGTATCGGTGCGGCGCGCGCTGGAATGGTCGGGCGCCGACATCAAGCCCGGCGAGGCGCTCGGCGCGCTCGACCTGTCGGCCAAGGTTACCGCCGAAAAGACCAAGGCAAAGCTCGACGACCTGATCATCATGATCGACCGGAACCGCGGCATTGGCGTTCTCGACATGGCGCTGCGCGAAGGCGAGCCGCCGCTGATCGCCGGCACGCTGGCGTTCAACTCGCTCGACATCGCCTCGTTCCTGCAGGCGTTCACGCCACTGCCCAAGGCCGGCAAGGACATCGCCTCGACCATCGACACGCGCTTCCTGCGCGAGATCGGACTGGATCTGCGGCTGTCGGCGCAATCAGCCAGCTTCGGACCGGTGATGCTTTCGAACCTCGCCGCCGCGGCCCGCGTCGAACAGGGCCGGGCCAATTTCGATGTCGGCGACGCCACCGCGTATGGCGGCAACCTGATCGGCCGCATCGGCATTTCCGAGCAGGGAATAGACGGCGGGGTCAAGGTTCAACTTTCGGCGCGCAACACGAATTTCGGCGGCCTGTTCGACGCCATCGGGTTGACCGGGCCCCTGCCGCGCGGCACCGGATCGCTCGACATCGAAGTCACCTCGCCCTATCCGACCTGGGCGACCGCACTGTCGGACCTGACCGGCAAGATCGACCTGGCGGTGCAGGCGGGCATGGTGCCGGGCCTCAACATCGCCAAATTCCGGGAGCTGGCCAAGACCGAGCGCTTCTTCGATCTCGACCAGTTGGGCGAAGGCACCGCGTTCCCCTTCACCTCGGCACGGTTTCACGCGACGATCGCCGGCGGCGAGGCCAACCTCACCACCGCCGAGCTGATTGGTCCGCAGCAGATGATCTCGCTGTCGGGCGTCATTCCCTATTCGCGCTCGAGCCTTGCCATCGCCGGCGTTCTCGGACCCGCACCCGCCGCCGACGGCAAGGCCGCCGAGCCCGGCACCGGCCCGGAACCGCTGCGGTTCTTCATCGGCGGATCCTGGCCGCGGCCGGTGATTTCACCGGTGACGCCGTGACGCCGGGCAAGGATCAGGCACGCTTGCGAAAAATCGCATATTTGGCGACAATTGGCCTGGCGCACTGCTTCGGCAAGTCCGGGCTGTTGCCGGACTGATAGGGAGAACGGTCAGGGAATGCTGAAACTGCTTTCGGCACTTGTCAAAATCGGACTGGCTTCGCTGATCACCGGCGCGGTTCTGTCGGCGCTCAACCTGTCGGCGGCCGAATTGCTGGCCGAGATCGGGCTGACGCCGGACCGGGT
>JAHJUC010000537.1 GCA_018829385.1 Alphaproteobacteria bacterium | reverse complement strand
TTCCGTCACGCCGCCGGCAGCCCTCACCGCTTCGGGCGTGTCGACATCGAGCCGCGCGGCGGCGCCGATCTCGACATCGATCACCGGCCATGCCCCGCTTTCGATCAGGGCGCGGGCGCCGACATCGCCTGCAAGCTCCATAGCATCGGCAAAGGCACTGCGTGGCAGGATCACCGGATTTCCCCGCCGCTCGCCGTCGCAGGCGCGCACGATGGCGCGGCCCTGGTGATCGGCAAAGGCCGTGATGAGGCTGTCCAGATGCGCGGCGGTCAGCGCTGGCATGTCGCCCAGCAGGACAAGCGCGCCGTCGACCTCTGCGCCGAGTGCGGACAGGCCGGTTTTCAGCGACGACGCCATGCCCGTTTCATAGGCGCTATTGTGTACCATGATGACGTCAAGGCCTTCGAGGCTTGCCTCGATGTCTCCGCTGCGGTGCCCGGTCACCACCACCGTGCGCGATGTTCTTGACGACAGCGCCGTGCCGGCCATCCGCCGGATCAGCGTTTCCCCGTCAAACTCCGCCAGCAGCTTGTGTCCGGCCGCTTCCCCCATCCGGCTCGCCCGGCCCGCCGCCAGCAGCACCACGCCGACTGTCGCGCCGGCCTTGCGCTCCCCCGCCGCCGCTTGCGGCTGCCGCGGCTGCGGCCGGGTCGGGATCTCCTTGAGCAACCCACCCACGCCCATCCTGGCGATGTCCGACGATTTCGGCGTTTCCCCGGCGACGATCCGCGCCAGCACCCAGTCGAACCCGTTCTCCTTGGGGCTGCGGGCGCATCCGGGCGCGCCGATGACGGGAACGGTGCCGATGCTGCCCAGCACCAGCAGATTGCCCGGATCGACCGGCATGCCGACCCGCTCCACCTCCCCGCCGGCCTTGCGGATCGCGGCGGGAATGACATCTTCCGGATCGGTTACCGCCGAGGCGCCGAAGACAATGATCATCTCGTACAATCCGGCCATGCGGACGATCTCGCCGGCCACCGCATCGGCATCGTGCGCAACACGGGCTTCTTCAGCGAGGCTCGAACCGCTGAGCGCCAGCCGGGCCTCGAGCAAGCCCCTGGTCTTGTCCATCACCGAAGCCTTGAGCGAGGGCAGCCTGGTCGAGATCAGCCCGGCGCGCACAGGGCGAAATGGCAGCACATGCGCCAGCCCATGCGCGGCAATCGCGGCCTTCGCCTGGTCGAGCGATTGTCCCGACACCGCCAGCGGGATGATCTTGATCGTCGCCACCATCTCACCCGGCTGGACCGTCGTGTGATCGGCGAGGCAGGCGAAGGTGATGGCGGGATCGATCGCATTGAAGGCATCGACGAGCGTCCTGTCGGCCAGAAACAGCCCTGCGCAATCGGCGTGCAGATTGACCCGACCGGTGGACGCGTTGGCCGCGCGGATGCCGGCCCCGGCAAAGGCCTTTGACAGGGCCTCCGCGGCGGCATCCTCGCCCGCGTCCCCGGCCTCCAGCCGCGCCACGATCACCGTGTCGATGCCGCCCTGCCCGATCAGTTTCAGGTCCCCGGCGCTGAGCACATGGCCCTTCTTCAGTCGCACCGACCCGAGCGAGAGCGAATGCGCCAGCACCGCGCCCTCGGCCTCTGACAGCGGGACCGGTCCAAATTTCATGCTTCAGTTTCTCCCGGGTTGC
Organism: Alphaproteobacteria bacterium; assembly: GCA_018829385.1. Lineage (GTDB taxonomy): Bacteria > Pseudomonadota > Alphaproteobacteria > Rhizobiales > Rhizobiaceae > Hoeflea. The sequence continues at coordinate 1,100 of JAHJUC010000537.1, read as the reverse complement.
GCCGGCGTCTGTTGGACCGGCTTGCGCAGCGCCGCGATCACCTGCGCCAGGATCGCCACGGCGATCTCCTCCGGGCTCTGCGCCCCGATATCGAGGCCGATCGGCGCCGCGATCCGGCCGATCTCGGCCTCACTCAGGCCGGCTTCGGTCAACCGCTCGACCCGTTTTGCATGGGTCTTGCGCGATCCCAGGGCACCCACGTAGAAGGCGCCGGCCTTCAGCGCCGAGGTCAGCGGCCAGTCGTCGATCTTCGGATCGTGCGTCACCGCCACCAGCGCCGTGAACGCATCGATCGGCCGGTCCTTGAGCGCGTCCTCCGGCCAGTCGGCGACCAGATCGACATGCTCGAACCGCTCAGGCGTGGCGAACGCCGTGCGCGGGTCGATCACCCGCACATCGAAGCCCGCCATCGCGGCCATCGGCGCCAGCGCCTGCGAGATATGCACCGCGCCGATGATCACCATCCGGGGCGACGGCACATGCACGTTGAGAAAGAAGCGCTGCCCTTCGGCCTCCACCGCGCCGGACTTGCCGGTCCTGAAGGCCTTTTCGACGGCCTCGCCCAAGTCTCCGGCAACCGGATCGCCCTTCATGATCAGCCGGTTGCGGCCATCAGTGAGGTCGGTGAGCATGATCGCGGCCTTGCGCTCCCGCCTGGCCTCGTTGAGCTTTCTGAGCAGATGCGGATCCATCAGCCGACCCGCTCCAGATAGACCTGGATCCTGCCGCCGCAGGACAATCCGACCCGCCAGGCGGTCTCGTCGGCCACCCCGAATTCGAGCATTTTCGGCTCGCCGCTGGCGATCACGTCGGCGGCTTCCGAGATCACCGCGCCTTCCACGCAACCGCCCGAAACCGAGCCCGAAAAATTGCCGTCCGCGTCGATCACCAGATGGCTGCCAACCGGACGCGGCGCCGAGCCCCAGGTCTCGATCACCGTCGCCACGGCCACCTCGCGTCCGTCGAGCATCCAGCGTTCGGCCACCATCAGCGGATCGAGCTGATCGTCCGTCGCCTGCGCAATGGTCTGAGATGTCATGCCAGCCTCCGTCACCTGTCACTCAAACGAATATGGCCACCGTCGCCGGGTGAATACAAGG